>NZ_JBWKZU010000040.1:0-50457 GCF_059424825.1 Acidovorax sp. GW101-11A03
CACCCCGGCACTGCGCGTGTGCTGGCCACGTCGCAGCCCGTGCCCGGGGGGTTCTCGGTGGTCGTCAAGAAGGACCTGCCCGCCGATGCGCGCAACCGGCTGGCCCAGTGGTTTGGCGCCACGCCAGCGTCCACCGGCCTGCCGCCTGTCACCCTGCGCCCCGAAGCCACCGAATACCGCCGCGTGGCCGAGCTGGGCCTGTTCACCCCCACCAGCCTGCCGGGCGTGAGCCGCATCACCGCCCGCGAGGCCCAGACCCTGCTGGCGCAGGGCGCCACGCTGGTGGACACACGCACCGAGAAGGAATTCAAGGCCAAACGCATCCGGGGTGCGGTGTTTGCGGCCTATGTGGAGAAAAGCCTCAAGGACGTGGCCTTCAATGCGGCGCAGGACGACTTCCAGGCGCTGGACAAGTTGCCGGGCCTGGACAAGGCCAAGCCGGTGATCTTTGCCTGCAATGGCGCCGAATGCTGGAAGTCCTACAAGGCAGCCAAGGTGGCGGCCGCCAAGGGCTACAAGTCGGTGTACTGGCTGCGCGGCGGCCTGCCCGAATGGGATGCCATCGGCCTGCCCACCGAGGGCGGTTGAGCGCTCCGCAGTGGAACCACCGGGGCTTTTGCCCCGTTCCGTACAATCGCTTGCAACTCAACACCCAAGGGCGCGCAAGGCGCCCTTTGTATGGAAATAGCAATACTGTTCGCCCTCATCTTCCTCAACGGCCTGTTTGCCATGTCAGAGATCGCTCTGGTCACTGCGCGCAAAGCCCGGCTGCAAAAGCTGATTGATGAGGGCGATAGCGGCGCCGCCGCTGCCGTGAAGCTGGGCGAAGACCCCACGCGTTTTCTCTCCACCATCCAGATCGGCATCACGTCGATTGGTGTCCTGAACGGTATCGTGGGCGAGGCCGCACTGGCCGCGCCGCTGGCCGCCTGGCTGGAGCGCCTGGGTGTGCCGCTGCCTTACGGGGGCTATGCGGCCACCGGTCTGGTGGTGGTGCTGATCACCTATTTCTCCATCGTGGTGGGCGAGCTGGTGCCCAAACGCATCGGCCAGTCCTACCCCGAGACCTTTGCCCGCCTGGTGGCGCGCCCCATCAACCTGCTGGCGCTGGCGACCAAGCCCTTTGTGCTGCTGCTGTCCACCTCCACGCGCACGCTGCTGCGCCTGTTGGGCGTGAAGGAAACCAGCGGCAGCCCGGTGACCGAGGAAGAAATCCACGCCATGCTGGTGGAAGGCACCACGGCCGGTGTGATCGAGTCGCACGAGCACACCATGGTGCGCAATGTGTTCCGCCTGGACGACCGCCAGATCGGCTCGCTGATGGTGCCGCGCGGCGACGTGGTGTGCCTGGACATCGATGCGCCGTTTGAAGACACGCTGCAGCGCATCGAAGAGTCGGACCACGCCCGCTTTCCGGTGGTGCGGGGCGGCATGGACAACATCCTGGGCGTGATCAACGCCCGCCAGTGGATGGCCAAGGCCCTGCGCGACCGCAGCCAGGGCCTGAACCAGCAGACGCTGCAGACCGCGCTGTATGTGCCCGAGACCATCACCGGCATGGAGCTGCTGGACAACTTCCGCCTGTCGGACGTGCACATGGCGTTTGTCATCGATGAATACGGCGAGGTGCAGGGCATCGTCACGCTGCAGGACCTGATCGAGGCGATCACGGGCGAGTTCCAGCCGCGCGACCCGGAGACCTCGTGGGCGCTGCAGCGCGAAGACGGCAGCTGGCTGCTGGACGGCCACATCCCCGTGCCCGAGCTGAAGGACCGCCTGAACCTGGACGCCGTGCCCGAAGAAGAGCGCGGCCGCTACCACACCCTGAGCGGCATGATCATGCTGCTGACGGGCCGCCTGCCCAAGGTGACCGACACGGTGCAGTGGGAAGACTGGAAGCTGGAGGTGGTGGACATGGATGGCAAGACCATCGACAAGATCCTGGCCACGCGGCTCACGCCCGAAGAAAAGGCCGAGGCCGAGGACAGCCCGGCCCTCTGACCCCAGCACCTGCGCTCAGGCCTGCGGCCCGCTGTCCACAAACACGGTGAGCACCCCGGTGTAGCCGTAGAGGTGGTGGTGGGCGATCTCGCCGCCCGCAAAAAAACCGGCCAGCGGCACATCGCCCAGCGCATGGCGCACGATCTGCAGCTCGGCGCTGGGTCCGCCAAAATGCGGCCCGCCCCGGCCCGAGCAACTCACGTAGATGGCGCCACAGATGCGCCGCCCGGTCTGGGGCAGCACCCCGGCGCCGGGCGTTCCGGGCGCCGGGGCGGGGCCGCCCCGCGCCTCGGACGACGATTCCAGCGGCGCGGGCTCCAGCTCTTCGGGCGACAGCTCCTCGCGGATTTCGGCGCAGATGCGCATCAGGTCGGCGCGTGCCGCCGCCACATTGCGCTGGCAGAACGCCAGGTGCATGCCCGCTTCCACCTGGTCGGCCAGGGCCACGCCCCGGCGGCTGCCGTCGAGCCCCACGATGTGGCGCACGCGCGTGTCGGTACCGAAGTGGCCCGTGCGGCGCTGGCCCTGGGGTTGTTCACCGGCACTCACCAGCCCGGCCAACGTGGCGCGCACCTTGCGGAGCGCGGGCTGCGGGTCGCCACCATCGAGCGATACCTGCAGCGTGTCGAGCAGCACATCGAGCGCGGGCTCGCCGTCGAGCGTGAGCACCACGTTGTCCTGCGCGGCGGTGATGCTGTGCAGCGCGCCCACGGGCTGGCAGCCCTGCGTGACACGCGACACCAGGGCCACCCCGGCATCAAACGCCACGCCCGACAGGCCGCCATCAAACACCCCGCTGGCACCGCCCTGCCCGGCCATGTTGCCGTCGCCGCCCACCGCAAACTGCACGCTGGCCGTGCGGCTGGCGCTGAGGCCGCCAAACAGGTAGCCGGACTCGGTACGCGCCGCCATTTCGGTCAGCAGCCCGGCCAGCTCGGGCGTGTGGCCGTCGGCATGCACCAGGGCCGTGTGCGCTACAAAACCGCTGCCCGGGCGGGGCGCATGCGTGGGCAGCGGCGCCACGCCCGAGAACACGCGGTACTGGTCGGCGGGCACATCCAGCAGCATCACCGACAGTGCGGGTTCGTCAAAATATTCGGCGTTGTTGGCCGACACCCCCACACCCACGGTGCCGCTCCAGTCGGTCACCTCGGGCAGCTCAGCGCTCAGGTGGTCGAGCAGCGCCTGAGCATCGTTGCCGTAGTGGTCGGTGATGTAGAGCAGGCCCAGCGTGGGCGCTGTCGCGTATTCGGGCAGCGCCATCTGGGCGCGCAGCTGCGCCAGCACCAGCGCAGCCGCCATGCGCCACTGGGGGTGGGTGGCGTGGCCGGTTGGGAAGAGTTTCATGGTGAGGGTCTCCGTGCCGGGGCGCGCGCCCGGGTGGCGCTCCGCCTGCGGGCGCTGGCTCAGCCTGCTCGCTTGCGGGCAGCCGGGCTGCGGGTGCTGCTGGCCTTCTTGGCCGCAGGCTTGGTGGTGGTCGTGCGCGCTGCAGGTTTCTTGGTGGCGGCGGTCTTCTTGGCGGCGCCCGATGTGGCAGACCGCTTGGCACCACCCTGCATGGTCTGCATGCCCTTGGCCGCAAACTGGCTGGCCATGCCGGTGGCCGTCTTGAGGGCCTCCTTGGCCAGGCCCGTGGCCATGTTCTTGGTGGTGTCGATGGCGGTCTGCTTGGCCGCGTCCTTCATGGCGTTGGCGGCGATCTGCTGGAACTGGCTGGTGAGCGCGCCCCACCACTGCATCGGGTCCACCACGGCGGGCTCGGGCGTGTCAGCGGCCTTGCCCTTGGCTTTGGGCTTCGCTTTCGCAGCGGGTGCGGGCTCGGCATCGGCCTCTGTTTCTTCAGGGGACTCTTCTTCGGCAGCGGCACGGCCCGTCACGCGGGCGGCGGCGCTGGTCACGGCCTCTGCGGCACCGGTCACGGTGTCGGCGGCTTTCTGCACGCCGCTCATCACGGTGTCGGCGGTCTTGAGCTTGAAGGCGTTGGCCACGTCGCCCATGCTGAAGTTCATGCCCTTGAGCGTGGCCAGGGTCATCTTCTGCACCTCCAGCGCCTGAATGGTGGCGGCCAGCGCGCGCGAGTTCTGCTCCAGCCAGAACTGCACAGCCTTGAGCTCTTCGATGCGCTTTTCCAGTTCTTCCACACTGATGGTGGGGGCCACCCAGTTGGAGAGGTTGGGCAACTGCGGAATGCTGCTGGACGCCCCCTTGGCCAGGCTTTGCAGAAAGTCAAAACCGGGGACGAATTTGCCGAAACCGAAGTTGTTGGATGTGTCGCTCATGGCCGCTCCGCAAGAGGTGGATCTGGGTGGGTCTGTGATGGGGCCACAGCTTACTCCAATGCGTCGCGGCCGGAAGGGGCAGATTCCCGCCCCTGCACGCTCAGTCGCGCTCAGTGCTTGTGGCCGTGCCCGTGGCCTGCTGGTGCAGCGCCGCCCGGGGGCGTGGTGGCCACGGGCACGCTGATGTTGAGCTTGCTCTCGGCGCCCTTGGCGTCCTGGAACACCAGGGTCAGCGGCACGGCGGTGTCCTTGACCAAGGGGGCCTTCAGGTCCAGCAGCATGACGTGGTAGCCGCCGGGCTTGAGTTCCACCGTCTTGCCTGCGGGCAGGTCCAGCGCGGGGATGGCGCGCATCTTCATCACGTCGCCGTCCATCTTCATCTCGTGCACCTCGGTCACGCCTGCGGCGGGCGATTCGGCGCGCACCAGGCGGGCGCCTTCGGGGGCCGTAAGGCGCATGAAGGCGCCCGTGCCCTTCTGGCCCTGCACGCTGGCGCGCGCCCACGCGCCTTCTACCTTGACGGTAGCGGTCTGCGCCCAGGCAGGGGCGCTGGCAAAGGCGGCCACCAGCGTGGCGGCCAGGGCGGCGGTGTGAAGCAGTTTTTTCATGGTGAAGATTCCTTGTTCAACGTAAATGTGGAGGGGCAGAAAGGCTGCCTCTTTTTGGTCAATCAGTGATTGTGGGCACCGGCGCCCGCGCCGGGCAGGATTTCCAGCGCGGCGGCAGGGGACTTCAGGTCCGACATCTTTTGCCCGGCCTTGGGCACCTCCACCCAGTCGTTGCGGCCTTCGGCGCAGGCCTGGCGCACGGGCCAGTACACGATGCCCGCCTGCGCGGGCGCGGTGGCGACCAGCACGAATTCGTCGTAGTGGGCACTCTGCAGCATGTCCTCCGGTGTCTTCGCCGTCCAGGTCACGCGCACCACATCTTCGGTGATGCTGCGGCCGTGGCTGCTATAGGGCTGGGCGAGCTTTTCGCGCTGCACCTCCAGTGCCCAGCCCGGCTTGGGCATGGGGCGCGCGCCGCGCATGCCCGCCGGGATGTCCACCGCGATCTGCCGCGTGGGCGACGCACCGCAGCCGTGGCCCACCTTGAATGTGGCCTTGTAGCTGGCGCCCGCCGGGGCGACCTGGTATTCCAGTACCACATGGGCGGATGCAGCACCAAAAAGGCCTCCTGCGCCTGTCAGCAAAGCGATTACAGCTATCTTTTTCATAGTATTGAAAGGCATGGGATGTATTCCTTTCAGAGACTGACCTTGAGCTCAGCGAGGTAGGTGCGCTGCGGGTAGGGGTGGAAGTTCCAGAACTGGTAGTTGTTCAGGTTGTCGATGCCCACGGCAGCACTGACCTGCTTGGTAATCTGGTAGCGCACCCGCACATCGGTGGTGAAGTAGCGGCTCGCGCCCTGGTAGGCAAAGCCGTTCACGTCGGTGTTGTCGAGCGTGCTGTACTGCCTGCCGCTATAGCGTGCGCCCAGGGTGTACGACCATTTGTCGTCCATCCGGTAGGTGGCCACGGCGCTGGCGCGCCACTCGGGGATGCGCGGCTGCCATTTGCCCACGCTGGCGGGGAACTTGTCGTTGCGGGTGATCTTGGAATCCGTCCAGGTCAGGCTGCTGCCCAGCTCCAGCCCGCGCATGAAGACGTTGGCGGCCTGGTACGACAGCTCCAGCCCCTTGGTACGAATCGCGCCCACGTTCTGCACGTTGGTCACGTTGGGTGTGACGAGCACATTGGTCTGGGAGTACAGCGCGTCTTTGGTGCGCTCAAAAAACGCGGTCAGGCGCAGCAGCCCGTTGCCCATGTCGCGCTCCGCCGTCAGCTCCGTCGTCCAGCTCTTTTCGGGCCGCAGATTCGGATCGTTGTTGATGAGCGTGCCGCTACCACTGATGCCACCCTGGTACAGCTCGGCCACCGTGGGCATGCGCACGGCGCGGCCGGTGGAGGCCTTGAGCACCCACAGGTCGGTGGCCTGGTAGGCCACAGCCGCCTTGGGCGAGACATAGGTCTCATTGCGCTCGGGGTGGCTCAACGTGGTGGTGGCATTGCCGGTCTGGCCGTTGCTGGCGCTCCAGCGCTCGGCGCGGGCGCCCAGCACGGCCTTCCATTGGGGCGCAATCTTCCAGCTGTCTTGCGCCCACAGGCCCAGCAGCTGGGTGTCGCCGTTGAAAGCCTGGTTGCGGGCGCCTGCTGCGCCGTTGATCCAGTTCGTGGTGGCGTTCTCGATGGTGCGCAGCCGGTAGCTGTCGCGCTGCAGGCCAAAGTCCACAATGTGCGCGCCTTGCACCCCATCGGGCCGCCAAGTGCCCTTGGCGGCCAACGTGTTCCAGCCCGTGCCCTTGCTGTTGACAATGCGGCCCGCGCCGCCGTTCAGCGCGGCGGGCAGCGCGGCGGTGGCGGCACGCAGGGTGTCGGTATGGTAGTCGTACAGGCTGGCGGCCACCTCCCAGTCGAACGTGCCTTGCGTGCGGCTCTTGATCGACAGGCCGTGCATGAAGTGCGTGAGGTTCTCGTTGGAGACATTGAAGTCCGTGGGCGCGAGCGCAAACGAGCGCCCATTGATGTTGACCGTGCCGCTGTAGACCACATTGCCGTTGGCATCTCGCAGGTAGCTGGTGGGCCGCCCTTCGGACTCGTTGTGCCACCAGCCCAAGGTATAGGCCGCGCGCACGGTGGGCGAGAAGTCGTAGGCGATCTTGGCCTTGACGTGGTCTTGCTGCGTGTGGTACTGCGTGGCCGTGCCCAGCAGGTACCAGGGCTGGTTGCTGCGGTTGTTGCCCGGCACAGCGCCCGTCACGGGTGTGCCCGCGTTACCCACGTTGCCTGCCGACACGAGGCGCGTGGGGAAGGTGAGCGGCTGGCCTTCGCTGTCGGTCTTGCTGAAGTTGAGGAACCAGGACCAGTCGCCACTCTTGTTGCCCACCGAGGCGCTGACCTGCTTACCGGCATAGGTGGCGTTGGTGCCATACAAGTCAAACGGCTGGTGCTGGACGCTGACCTTGCCATGCGCCTCGAACTGGGTCGGCATGCGCGTGACGTAGTCCACCACCGCGCCCACAGAGTTGCCCGCATAGGCGGCCGAGAACGGGCCGTAGAGCACGTCCACCCGCTCGATCTCCTCGGGCGTGACCAGCATCCAGCGCGGTGCGTTGGTGGGGCCGTTGCCCAGGTAGTTGGAGAGCAAGATGCCATCGGCAAACACCATGGACCGCGCCGGATTGCCCGTGCCCGAGGCGCGGGTGGACAGTACGGCATGGTTGTAGTCGCCGATGTAACGCTTGCGCACCAGCAGGCTGGGCAGGTACTTGAGCGCGTCTTCACTGTCGGTGGCGTTGATCGAATGCTCGATCTGCTCGCGCGTCACGCCCTCGATGGTGGTGGGGATCTGCGTGGGCAGCGAGGTGGGCTGGCCGCCGGTGATGGTGACCACGCCCAGTTCCTTGACGGGGGCATAGCTGGGCTCAGCGGGTTGGGCGAACGCCGGGGCAGCCCCGGTGAACGTGCAGCCCAGGACGATGGGAAAGGCACTGGCCAAGGCCAGCGCCATGCGGCTTTTGCGCATGGGAACTCCTGAATTTCAAGCCAAATAGGCCGCTTGCGCGCGATGGACAAGCGCAAGCAGCTATCAAAAAAGTAGCAAAATCAGGAGAAGGCCGGGGGCCCGCGCGGCGGCAGCGGCGCAGCAGTGCGCGCAGCAATGTGCGCGGCAGGGATGGGGCGCAGCGCATGCGCCAGAGGGTGGAACACAGGAAGCCGTGCCTGCGCGGCAGGCGGCGGTGCACCCACTTGGGCGCACAGGGGGCAGTCCAGCGTGTGGCTCTGCATCTCCTGGGCACCATCGTCCGTCTTGACCAGCAGCTTGATCGCACCCGAACCCGAGCAGATCAGCTCCATGGCCTGCGGGTTGACCAGCGGCGACGCCACGGCCACGCCCATGGACACCACAAACCACGCCAGCACCAGGCGGGCGAGCCAGCCAAGGCTGCGGAGGGTTTGCAGGGAGAAGCGCATGAGGGCCCGATTGTAGGTGGCGCCAACCGCGAGGCCTTGTCCGGGGTCATCTGCGCGACGGACGGCGCCCCCGCCCGCACCTAGGATGTACGCTGCATTCACCCCTACAACGGAGACAACCCCATGCTGACACTCTGTGGCTTTTCGGCCAGCAACTACTACAACAAGGTCAAGCTCGCCCTGCTCGAAAAAGGCCTGCCGTTCACCGAAGAACTGGCTTGGGTGGGCGAGACCGACCGCAGCGCCAGCCCGCTGGGCAAGGTGCCCTACCTGCGCACGCCCCAGGGCCCGCTGTGCGAATCAGCGGTGATCGCCGACTACATCGAGGCCGCCCACCCCGCGCACCCGCTGATCCCCACCGACCCCTACCAGGCCGCCAAGGTGCGCGAGCTGATCACCTTTCTGGAGCTGCACCTGGAGCTGGTGGCGCGCAACCTGTACCCGCAGGCCTTCTTTGGCGGCACGGTGAGCGACAGCGCCAAGGAAAAGGTGGGCGCGCAGCTCACGAAGAACATCGCCGCCTTCGGCCAGCTCGCCAAGTTCAGCCCCTATGTGGGTGGAGACAGCTTTACGCTGGCCGACTGTGCCGCCATCGTGCACCTGCCGCTGGTCAGCTCAGCCACCAAGATCATCTATGGCCGCGACTACCTGGCCGAGCTGCCCGTGCGCGAATACCTGACCCGCATGGGCGAACGGCCCCACGTGCAGCGCGTGAACGCAGACCGCAAGACCAACACGGCGGAGATGCTGGCGCGGCCACCCAAGCGCTGAAGCCGCCTCCCAGCGCAGGGTCTTCATCCCTTGACCTTGGTCAACCGAGGTCGTCCCGCGCTGGCGCACCATGCAGGCATCCGATCACCCTTGAGGAGACACTGCATGGACAAGACCCAGGCCGCCCCATTCCTCCAACAGTTGCGGGCCCAGCAATCCGAGTTGTTGGCCCAGCTGGCGGCACAGCGCGGTGGCACCATCGGCCGGGCCGAGGCCGCCGCAACGCATTTTGGCCAGCCCGAAGACCCGCGCGCCCAGCTGGCCACCGAACGTGAACTGGCGTTCGCGCTGGACGAGCACGAAACTGCCCACCTGGCCGCCGTGGAGGCGGCCCTGGCCCGCATCGAGGCGGGCACCTACGGCGAGTGCACGGACTGCGGCGCCCACATCACCGCAGCCCGCCTGCACGCCACCCCCGAGGCGGCACGCTGCGTGCACTGCCAGGAGAAGGCCGAGCAGCACCGGCGGACAGCCTGAGGGCGAGCCTGAAACCGGACACCGGCTGCTATCCTTTGCGGGATGCGCAGCCTCTTTCACCTCGCTTTCCACGTCACCGACCTCGATGCCGCCCGCCGCTTCTATGGCGGCGTGCTGGGTTGCCAGGAGGGGCGGAGCACCGACACCTGGGTGGACTTCGACTTCTTCGGCCACCAGATCTCGCTGCACCTGGGCCCCCCGTTTGCCAGTGCCCGCACCGGCCATGTGGGCGACCATCTGGTGCCCATGCCCCATTTCGGCGCCATTCTGGAGCTGCCCGACTGGCATGCGCTGGCGGCGCGGCTGAAAGCGGCAGGCACGGCCTTTGTGCTGGAGCCCCAGGTGCGTTTTGAAGGCCAGCCGGGCGAGCAGTGGACGATGTTCTTCCACGACCCCAGCGGCAACCCGATCGAGATCAAGGGCTTCCGATCGCTGGACGCGGTGTACGCCACATGAGCTACACGTTCGCGTCGGCCACCATCTTGCTGCTGCTGATCACCGATCCGCTGGGCAACATCCCCATTTTTGCCAACGCGCTGCGCGGCGTGGCGCCCGAGCGGCGGGCGCGGGTGATCCTGCGCGAGGTGCTGATCGCGTTTGCACTGCTGCTGGTGTTTC
Organism: Acidovorax sp. GW101-11A03; assembly: GCF_059424825.1. Taxonomy (NCBI): domain Bacteria; kingdom Pseudomonadati; phylum Pseudomonadota; class Betaproteobacteria; order Burkholderiales; family Comamonadaceae; genus Acidovorax; species Acidovorax sp. GW101-11A03. The sequence continues at coordinate 10,160 of NZ_JBWKZU010000040.1, forward strand.
TGTTCTTCGGGGCGGAGTTTTTGCGGGTGATGAACCTGAGCGATTTATCGCTGCAGATTGCTGGCGCGGTGGTGCTGTTCCTGATCGCACTGCGCATGATCTTTCCTTCGGCAGACGGTCCGCAGGCGGAGCTGCCGGGCGAGCCGCTCATCGTGCCGCTGGCCATCCCTGCGCTGGCAGGCCCGTCGGCCCTGGCCACGGTGATGCTGCTGGTCGCCCAGGCGCCCGAGCGCAAGCTCGAATGGGTGGGCGCCCTGTGCGTGACCATGGCGGTGTGCGCCATTGTGCTGCTGATGGCCGAACGCATCCAGCGCCTGGTGGGCGAGCGCGTGGTGATGGCGTTTGAGCGCCTGATGGGGCTGATCCTGGTCGCCATCTCGGTGGAGATGCTGATACGCGGCATCAAGCAACTCGCGCACCAGCTCTAGCCCACAGCCAGCGGGGCGCACCGCCCCGCGCCCGCTTCAGCGCCGCTGCAGCAGGGGCATGGAGCCCAGCGCGAACACCGAGTTCGGCACCCCCACCCGGGCCATCAGGGGGCGCGGCTTGGGCGGGAGTTTGGGCTTGGCAGCCACGGCGGGCGCGGCGTCTTCCAGTGCGCCCCCTTTTTCGAGCTGCTGGGCCACCAGGTCCTGCAAGGTGACCGACTGCAGGTACTCCATCACGCGCAGGTTGAAGGTGGACCACAGTTCGCCGGTCATGGACTTCACCTGCGCCGCCTGGCCCGCGCCCAGGTTCTGCAGGTCGTCGGCCTTGAGGTTCTCGACCGCCAGGATGATCTCGGCCACCGACACCTGATCAGCGCGGCGGGCCAGCGTGTAGCCACCACCGGGCCCGCGCGTGCTGTCCACCAGCCCGGCACGGCGCAGGGCGCTGAACAGCTGCTCCAGGTACGAAAGGGATGTGCCCTGGCGTGCACTGATGGTGGACAGGGCCACCGGCCGCATTTTCTGGCGCAGGGCAAGGTCGGTCATGGCCGACACGGCAAGTTGTCCTCTGGTAGTGATACGCATGGTTGCTACTCCTCAGAACAGGTTCTCATGAACGCTGACAGTTCCTTCCCGGGCGGAGCGCGCCACGGACAAGGGCCAAGCCTGCAATGTAGAGATTTTGACACTTCGCGTATATTCGTTTTATTGAGTTTTATTGCTCGCTTTTTTCGAAGTGTTTCACTGAATCGCACCATGAACTTCAAGCACCTGCGCTATTTCTGGACCGTGGCCAAAGCAGGCGGCGTGATGCGCGCTGGCGAGCAGCTGCACACCACCCCCCAGACGCTGTCCGGGCAGATCAAGCAGTTGGAGGAGTGGCTGGGCCACGACCTGTTCAGAAAGCGAGGCCGGGGCCTGGAGCTGACTAGCGAAGGCCGGGTGGCCCTGGGCTATGCCGAGCAGATCTTTGCGCTGGGGGATGAGCTGGAGAAGTCCATCCGCCTGTCGCGCGGCCAGGAGAAGCCGCTGGAGTTCCGCGTGGGGGTGGCCGACTCGATTGCCAAGTCGGTGGCCTACCATCTGCTGGAGCCCGCGTTGGGCATGCCACAACGGGTGCACATGACCTGCCACGAAGGCAAGTTTCCCGAGCTGATCGCGCAGCTGAGCCTGCACAAGCTCGACCTGGTGCTGGCAGACGAGCCGGTATCCAAGAAGATTGGTGTGAAAGCCTTCAACCACCCGCTGGGCACCAGCGGCATGAGTTTTTTGTGCGCACCCAGCCTGCGCGCCCAGCTGGAAGGGCCCTTTCCGCAGTGCCTGCATGGTGCACCCATGCTGATCCAGGGGCCCATGACGTCAGTGCGGCAGCAACTGGACCATTGGCTCAACAAACACCACCTGCAACCCCGCCTTGTCGGCGAGTTCGACGACAGTGCGCTCATGAACGCGTTTGGCCGCCAGGGCCGGGGCATTTTTACGTCCCCCACGGTACTGGACGAGGAGACCACCGCCCAGTTCGGCGTGGAGGTGATCGGCCGGTCCACCGAGCTGGTGGAAGAGTTTTTCGCGATTTCCGTCGAACGGCGGATCACGCACCCCTGCGTCGTTGCGATCACCAAGGCAGCCAAGGCCGATCTTTTCGCCCGCTGAAGAAGTCGTTTCACCCCTTTCCACTGGACGGAGGATCAAGATGTTTCCGGATTCTGCGCCCGAAAGAACGTTGCATGGATGGGCGGACTGGGGACTTCCAGGCCCCGCCTCCGCTCCTACCGCCCTTGGAGTCAGCGCAAAACAGATGGGGGCGCGCTGGTACTGCAACGAACCGACGGCGGTGAGCACAAGGCTCCAAGAGAAAAGGCCCGATCCAAGATAGCAACGGCAAAAACAAAAACGCCCACTGAGGAGTGGGCGTTTTGCAAAGCGGAGACCGCTGTATTTGGTTGCGCGAGAAGGATTTGAACCTCCGACCTTTGGGTTATGAGCCCAACGAGCTACCAGACTGCTCCATCGCGCGGTAAAAAATAAATTATACCCTATTATTCCGCAGCTGCCGAATTATTTTCGGTTTCTGCAGCACGATCGACCAGTTCGACCAGTGCCATGGGCGCGTTGTCACCCACGCGGAAACCCATCTTCAGAATGCGGGTGTAACCACCAGGACGCACCTTGAAACGGGGGCCCAGGTCGTTGAACAGCTTGGTCACGCTATCGCGGTCGCGCAGGCGGTTGAAGGCCAGGCGGCGGTTGGCCACGGAGTCTTCCTTGGCCAGGGTGATCATGGGTTCGATCACGCGGCGCAGTTCCTTGGCCTTGGGGACCGTGGTCTTGATGGCCTCATGCTCGATGAGCGAGTTCATCATGTTCTGCAGCATCGCGAGGCGGTGCGAGCTGGTGCGGTTGAGTTTGCGGAGGCCGTGTCCGTGGCGCATGGTGCTTTCCTTCTACTGTCTATGTAATTAAATCGGACAGCCGTGTCAGGTACTGTCCGAGGCACTCTTCCCTTTGGCGTCTTGCTTCCAGGGAACAAAAAATCCTCCTTGCGGAGGACTGAAAAACCGGGTCCCCTTTTCGGGAAACCCAGAATTATAACGTTCGCTTAGCGCTTGTCCAGACCAGCTGGTGGCCAGTTCTCAAGCTTCATGCCCAGCGTGAGACCACGCGAGGCAAGCACTTCCTTGATTTCATTGAGCGACTTGCGGCCCAGGTTAGGCGTCTTGAGCAGTTCGTTCTCGGTGCGCTGGATCAGATCACCGATGTAGTAGATGTTTTCGGCCTTCAGGCAGTTGGCAGAACGCACGGTCAGTTCCAGCTCGTCCACAGGACGCAGCAGGATCGGGTCGAACGTGGCATTGCCACGTGGGCCTGCAGGTGCGTCGAACGCAGCCAGCTCGCCACCTTCCAGCTGCGCGAACACAGCCAGCTGTTCCACCAGGATCTTGGCCGAGGCGCGCACGGCGTCTTCGGCGGTGATGGCACCGTTGGTTTCGATCTCGACAACCAGCTTGTCCAGGTCGGTACGTTGTTCAACGCGGGCGCTTTCCACGGTGTAGCTCACGCGCTTCACAGGAGAGAACGATGCGTCCAGAACAATCCGGCCAATCGACTTGGTCGATTCGTCGGCATAGCGGCGCAGGTTGCCCGGCACGTAGCCACGGCCCTTCTCGACCTTGATCTGCATGTCGAGCTTGCCGCCTTGCGACAGGTTGGCAATTACGTGATCAGGGTTCACGATTTCGACATCGTGAGGGGTCTGGATATCACGGGCCGTCACCACGCCTTCGCCGTCCTTGCGCAGGCTCAGCGTGACTTCGTCGCGGTTGTGCAGCTTGAACACCACACCCTTGAGGTTCAGAAGTATGTTGACCACATCTTCCTGGACACCGTCGATCGACGAATACTCATGCAGAACGCCTGCAATGGTGACTTCCGTCGCTGCGTAACCCACCATGGACGAGAGCAGGACGCGCCGGATGGCGTTGCCCAGCGTGTGGCCGTAACCACGCTCGAACGGCTCCAGTGCGACCTTGGCACGGTTGTGGCCAAGCTGCTCGACATTGATCGCCTTGGGTTTCAGCAAATTGGTTTGCATTCAGACTTCCTCTCAATACCCCCAGCTCGTTACACCGGTAAGGCTGGTGAAGCGCCTAAACCGCGATGCCTCGCGGTTCAGGGACGGTTTTCTTGATTGACTGACTCGACCGATTAGCGCGAGTACAACTCAACGATCAGCGATTCGTTGATGTCGGCACCGAATTCATCGCGGTCAGGCGTCTTCTTGAAGATGCCTTCTGCCTTGTCGGCGTTCACTTCCACCCATGCAGGCATGCCAACTTGGGCTGCCAGCTGCAGGGCTTCCACAACGCGGGCTTGCTTCTTGGACTTTTCACGCACAGCCACCACATCACCGGCCTTGACCAGGTAAGAAGCGATGTTCACGGACTTGCCGTTCACGGTGATCGCCTTGTGGGACACCAGTTGACGTGCTTCGGCGCGGGTCGAACCGAAACCCATGCGGTACACGACGTTGTCCAGACGCGATTCCAGCAGGAACAGCAGGTTGGCGCCGGTGTTGCCCTTCTTGCCGTCTGCGGCTTCGAAGTAGCGGCGGAACTGCTTTTCCAGCACGCCGTACATGCGCTTGACCTTCTGCTTTTCGCGCAGTTGCAGGCCGTAGTCGGAGGTACGTGCACCCGAAGTGCGGCCATGTTGGCCGGGCTTGGAGTCGAACTTGGACTTGTCAGCGATCGAGCGACGAGCGCTCTTCAGGAACAGGTCCGTGCCTTCACGGCGGGAGAGTTTGGCCTTGGGGCCGAGGTAACGTGCCACTTGAGCTTCCTTTGTGTCATCTACCGCAAACCATTGCGGGAGCCGCCTGAGGCGCTTGCGCGCTCACAGGCGGCGGTGGGCTTAGAGAAAATTAGATACGACGGCGCTTTTGAGGGCGGCAGCCGTTGTGGGGCACAGGCGTCACGTCGGAGATCGACGTGATGCGAATGCCCAGCGCGCCCAGAGCGCGCACCGAGGATTCACGGCCAGGACCAGGACCCTTGATTTCAACGTCAAGGTTCTTGATGCCTTGGTCGATGGCAGCGCGACCTGCGACTTCCGAAGCCACCTGGGCCGCGAAAGGAGTGGACTTGCGCGAGCCCTTGAAACCTTGGCCACCGGACGAAGCCCACGACAGAGCGTTGCCCTGGCGATCGGTGATCGTGATGATGGTGTTGTTGAACGAGGCGTGCACGTGGGCAATGCCGTCCGAAACGTTTTTCCGGACCTTCTTGCGAACGCGCTGAGCTGCGTTATTGGCAGGAGACTTAGCCATGATGATCTTTCAATCTTTATTTCTTCAGTGCAGCAGCACCCTTGCGCGGACCCTTGCGAGTGCGTGCATTGGTACGGGTGCGCTGACCACGCATTGGCAGACCGCGGCGATGGCGGAAGCCACGATAGCAGCCGATGTCCATCAAACGCTTGATGTTCATCGTGGTTTCGCGGCGCAGGTCACCTTCAATGGTGAACTGCTCGATTTGCTCGCGAATTTTTTCCAGATCGCCGTCCGTCAGATCCTTGATCTTCTTGGAGTAAGCGATACCAGTTGCTTCGCAGATCTTGCGAGCGCGGGTGCGACCAATGCCAAAAATGGCGGTCAAACCGATTTCCGCGTGCTTGTGCGGCGGAATGTTAATGCCAGCGATACGTGCCATATGCGTCCTCTAATACTTTCCAATCAACCTTGGCGCTGCTTGTGACGCAGATCCGTGCAGATCACACGCACCACACCCTTGCGGCGGATGATCTTGCAGTTGCGGCAGATTTTTTTGACCGAAGCCGAAACTCTCATTGCATTCTCCTAAAACTTTTCCATCCGTCCCGGCTGCTTCGCACGGAACACAATTTGTGCCCGCGAAAAATCGTGGGGCGCCAACTTAATCGACATTCAGTCGTTTGCAAGCGGCACCGCCATGCGGCTACCGCTTTCCGTCATCCTCAACCGCCGGGATTGCCCTTGAAATTGGCTTTCTTGAGCAGTGACTCGTACTGTTGCGACATCATGTAGTTCTGGACCTGGGCCATGAAGTCCATGGTCACGACCACAATGATCAGCAGTGATGTTCCGCCGAAGTAAAACGGAACGTTGTACTTCAGGATCAGAAACTCTGGCAGCAGGCACACAAAGGTGATGTACACGGCACCGGCCAAAGTCAGGCGGACCAGGATTTTATCGATGTAGCGTGCGGTCTGCTCACCTGGGCGAATGCCCGGGATGAACGCACCACTCTTCTTCAGGTTGTCTGCAGTTTCACGGCTGTTGAAAACCAGCGCCGTATAGAAGAAACAGAAGAAGATGATCGCTGCGGCATAGAACATCACATAGATGGGCTGACCAGGAGTCAGAGCACCCGAAATGTCCTTCAACCAACGCATCGACTCACCAGCACTGAACCAGTTCACCACCGTTGCAGGCAGCAGGATGATCGACGAGGCAAAGATCGGAGGAATCACACCCGCCATGTTCAGCTTGAGGGGCAAGTGCGACGATTGACCACCGTACACCTTGTTCCCCACCTGACGACGGGCATAGTTCACCAAAATCTTGCGTTGGCCACGCTCAACAAACACCACGAAGTAAGTCACCAGACCGACCACGAGGACGATGAAGATGGCCGCCAGGATGCTCATCGCACCAGTACGCACCAGTTCCAGCAGTCCACCGATCGAACTCGGCAAACCCGCAGCGATGCCAGCGAAGATGAGGATGGAAATACCATTCCCCAGGCCCCGCTCAGTGATTTGCTCACCCAGCCACATCAAGAACATCGTACCGGCGGTCAAACTCACCACAGCCGTCAGACGGAAACCAAAGCCAGGGCTCAACACCAAGCCAGCCGAGCTTTCCAGCGCCACCGCAATGCCCAGCGACTGGAACAGGGCCAAGCCCAGTGTGCCGTAACGGGTGTACTGCGTGATCTTCCGACGACCGGCTTCACCTTCTTTTTTCAACTGCTCAAACGCGGGCAACACGTAGGTCATCAGCTGCATGATGATCGACGCCGAGATGTACGGCATGATCCCCAAGGCGAAGACCGTGAAGCGCGACAGCGCACCACCCGAGAACATGTTGAACAGGTTCAGGATGCCGCCTTGCTGGCCGCTGAAAAGCTGCTGAAGTTGGGCTGGATCGATACCGGGCACAGGGATATGAGCCCCGATGCGATACACGACCAGCGCAAGCAACAGAAAAACCAGACGACGACGCAGGTCGCCGAACTTGCCGGTCTTTGCAATTTGAGCCGCGCTAGTAGCCACAGGTGCCTTCCTTCAGTGCCGAACTCAGGCGACGCTGCCGCCAGCAGCCTCGATGGCCGCCTTGGCACCTGCCGTGGCGCCCACACCGTTCAGCTTGACCGCCTTGGTGAGGGAACCGCTCTTGATCACCTTGACCACCTTGGCCAGCTCGCCGATCAGGCCGGCTTGCTTGAGCGCCAGGACATCCACTTCGGCCAGGCCGAGTTGGTCCAGTGCCGTCAGCGTCACTTCTGCATTGAACTTGAGCAGGTGCGACTTGAAGCCGCGCTTGGGCAAGCGACGTTGCAGAGGCATTTGACCGCCTTCGAAACCCACCTTGTGGTAACCACCGGAGCGGGACTTCTGGCCCTTGTGACCACGGCCAGCGGTCTTGCCCAGGCCGGAGCCGATACCACGGCCTACACGGCGCTTGGCATGCTTGGCGCCGTCTGCGGGCTTGATGCTATTGAGTTCCATGATCTATCTCTCAGACGATTTTGACCAGGTAGCTGATCTTGTTAATCATGCCGCGCACTTCGGGCGTGTCCTGCAGCTCGCTCACGCTGTTGAGCTTGCGCAGGCCCAGGCCGCGAACGGTGGCGCGGTGCGATTCCTTGGTGCCAATCGGGCTGCGCACCAGTTGAATCTTGACGGTTTGTTGCGTAGTCATATTCAAACTCCGGTTCAGGCGAAGATGTCTTCGACCGTCTTGCCGCGCTTGGCAGCAACATTCGACGGAGTCGTCGAATTGACGAGCGCATCGAACGTGGCGCGAACCATGTTGTACGGGTTGGACGAGCCGTGGCTCTTGGCCACGATGTCGGTCACACCCAGCACTTCGAAGACTGCGCGCATAGGACCGCCAGCGATGATACCGGTACCCTTGGGGGCGGGCGCCATCATCACAACAGCGGCGCCATGGTGGCCCGTCACATTGTGGTGAATGGTGCCGTTCTTCAGGGACACCTTGACCATGTTGCGGCGGGCTTCTTCCATCGCCTTTTGCACAGCAGCAGGCACTTCCTTGGACTTGCCCTTGCCCATGCCAACGCGGCCGTCACCGTCGCCAACCACCGTCAGTGCGGCGAAACCGAGAATACGGCCACCCTTCACGACTTTGGTCACGCGGTTGACCGCGATCATTTTTTCGCGCAGACCGTCGTCTTGACCTTCGCTCTGCACTTTGGGTTGAAATTTAGCCATTTTGTATTCCGCTCCGCTTAGAACTGCAGGCCGGCTTCACGGGCTGCGTCGGCCAGGGCCTTGACGCGACCGTGGTAGGCAAAGCCTGCGCGATCAAATGCAACCTTCTCGACGCCTGCTGCCTTCGCCTTTTCAGCGATGCGCTTGCCGATGATCTGGGCTGCAGCGGCATTGCCACCCTTGCCCGAACCGCCGAGCGACTTGCGCACATCGGCTTCGGCCGTGGAAGCGCTGGCCAGCACCTTGCTGCCGTCGCCGGAAATCACACTGGCGTAGATATGGAGGTTCGTACGGTTCACGGTGAGACGCGCCACGCCTTGCTGTGCAATGCGGATGCGGGTCTGACGCGAACGACGAAGACGCTGCTCTTTCTTGGTCAACATGTTGCAGCTCCTTATTTCTTCTTGGTCTCTTTGATCGTGATCTTTTCGTCCGCATAACGGATGCCCTTGCCCTTGTAAGGCTCGGGAGGACGAACAGCACGGATCTCGGCAGCGATTTGACCGACGCGTTGACGGTCAGCGCCCTTGATCACCACTTCCGTGGGGGTAGGGGTAGCCACCGTGATGCCAGCGGGCATTTCGATGTTGACCGGATGCGAGTAACCGACAGCCAGGTTCAGCTTGGAACCCGAAGCGGCGGCCTTGTAGCCCACGCCCACCAGGCTCAGCTTCTTCTCAAAGCCCTTGCTGACACCAACCACCATGTTGTTGACCAACTGGCGAATCGTGCCGCTCATAGCATTGGCTTCGCGGGAGTCGTTGACGGGCTCAAAGCTGAGCTTGCCGTCATTGCTCGACACCTTCACCAGCACGTTTTGTGCAAGCGACAGGGCGCCGCCAGAACCCTTCACGGAGATCTGGTCATCTTTCACGGACACATCCACACCTGCGGGGATGGTCACGGGCATTTTTCCTACTCGGGACATTTCAGTTTCTCCTCAATGCCGCGGGTTAGGCCACGTAGCACAGCACTTCGCCACCAACACCGGTAGCGCGCGCCTTGCGGTCGGTCATCACGCCCTTGGGCGTCGTGACAATTGCCACACCCAGACCGTTCATGACTTGTGGAATGGAATCACGGCCTTTGTAGACACGCAGACCAGGGCGGCTGACGCGCTCGATGCGCTCAATCACGGGGCGGCCTGCGTAGTACTTCAGGGCAATTTCGAGTTCCGACTTGCCAGCTTCGGTTTTCACCTGGAAGCCGTCGATATAACCTTCGTCCTTCAGCACCTGGGCGATGGCGATCTTCACTTTGGAAGAAGGCACCAGAACCGTGGCCTTGGAGACCATCTGTGCATTACGGATGCGGGTCAGCAAGTCAGCGATGGGATCACTCATGCTCATGTTTAATCTCTCCTGCCTGCTTACCAGCTGGCCTTGGTGACACCAGGGATGTCGCCATTGAAAGCCAGTTCGCGGATCTTGGCGCGGGCCAGACCGAATTGACGGAAGGTGCCGCGTGGACGACCGGTGATTTCGCAACGGTTGCGCTGACGCGTGGGGTTGGCATTGCGTGGGAGCTTCTGCAGGCCCAGACGGGCTGCATCACGCTCTTCGTCGCTGCGCTTGGCATCGCCAGCGATTGCCTTCAGTTCCGCATACTTGGTTGCGTACTTGGCTGCCAGTTTTTCGCGCTTCAGTTCGCGCTGGATCAAAGCTACTTTAGCCATGCTTCGCCTCAGTTCTTGAACGGGAAACGGAAACCAGCGAGAAGCGCCTTGGCTTCTTCGTCGGACTTGGCCGTCGTGGTGATGCTGATATTGAGACCGCGCAAAGCGTCAACCTTGTCGTACTCAATTTCAGGGAAGATGATCTGTTCTTTGACGCCGATGTTGTAGTTACCACGGCCATCAAAGGCGCGACCGGAGATACCACGGAAGTCACGGACGCGGGGCAGAGCCACGGTCACGAAACGGTCCAGGAACTCATACATCTGCACGCCACGCAGCGTGACCATGCAACCGATGGCCTGGCCTTCGCGGATCTTGAAACCGGCGATAGCCTTCTTGGCCTTGGTCACCACAGGCTTCTGACCAGCAATCTTGGTCAGGTCGGCCACGGCGTTGTCCATCACCTTCTTGTCCGAGACTGCTTCGCTCACGCCCATGTTCAGGGTGATCTTGGTCAGACGGGGAACCTGCATCGGCGAGGTGTAACCGAACTGCTTGGTCAGCTCGGGAGCGATCTTGTCGCGGTAAATGTCTTGGAGTCGTGCCATGTTTACCCCTTAGGCCGCCTTGATTTCAGCGCCGCTGGACTTGAACACGCGAACGCGCGAACCGTCAGCCTGCACCTTGATGCCCACGCGATCAGCCTTGCCAGTAGCGGCATTGAAGATGGCCACGTTGGACTGGTGAATCGGCATGGCCTTTTCGATGATGCCGCCGGTCGTGCCCTTCATGGGGTTCGGCTTGGCGTGCTTCTTGACCAGGTTGATACCGTCGATGACGAGGTGGGAGTCATCCTTGCGCAGCGTGACGGTGCCACGCTTGCCTTTGTCACGGCCGGTCAGCACGATGACTTCGTCGCCCTTGCGAATCTTGTTCATGGCGCGTCCTTAGAGAACTTCAGGAGCCAGGGACACGATCTTCATGAACTTCTCGGTACGCAGTTCACGCGTCACGGGTCCAAAGATGCGGGTGCCGATGGGCTCCAACTTTGCATTCAGCAACACTGCAGCGTTGCCGTCGAATTTGACGAGCGAACCGTCGCCACGACGAATACCCTTCGCCGTGCGAACCACCACTGCGCTGTAAACCTCGCCTTTTTTGACGCGGCCACGTGGAGCGGCTTCTTTGATGCTCACCTTGATGATGTCGCCCACGCTTGCATAGCGACGCTTCGAGCCACCCAGCACCTTAATGCAAAGGACGGACTTGGCGCCGGTATTGTCGGCAACCTCTAACCGAGATTCTGTCTGGATCATTTCAATATTCCCAACTTGCACCAGAAGACAACAGCCCCAGAGAACCTCTCAAGGGCTGCAGATCAGCCAGTCAGTCTTGGGCCCGTCGTCCGCACCGCAAACCATTTGCAGCACTTCCCGCTGGGCAGAAACTTCACGCTTTGAACGCGAAGCCCTCGATTATGACAAAGGACTTTTATGAAGTCAAGCCCTCTATCACAAAGGAACGTGCAGGTACTGCTGGGCCAAGGCCTGGAAGGCCTCCAGTTGGGGGTCGCTCCCCAATTCCTCGCGCAGGATGCCTGCCACCGCAGGCGCGAGCTGGATGGCCTGGCGCGCATCCAGGAACAGCAGCCGGGAGCGGCGCGCCAGCACGTCTTCCACCGTGCAGGCGTACTCGTGCCGCGCGGCAAAACGCACCATCGCCTCGGTCAGGCCACCGCCCAACACCGTCTGCGCCCCGGGGATCGCCTGTACGTCGGCCGCCTCGCTGCCATAGGAATGCAACCCTTGCGCATCGCTGATGCGGTGCTGCACAGGCGCCTGGGGGGTGCCCACCAGGGGCAGCTGATTGGTCACACCGGCGGGTTTTGCAGGGAGCAGGCCCGTGGCGAAGCATTTTTGCAACACATCCTCGGCCATGGCGCGGTAGGTGGTCCATTTGCCCCCCGTCACGGTGATCAGCCCGCTGCGGCTGGCGAGCACCGTGTGCTCGCGGCTGATCTTTTTGGTGTTGTCGCCGTCGTCGTCCTGCGGCTTCACCAGGGGGCGCAGCCCCACCCAGATGCTGCGGATGTCCTCGGCCTTGGGCGCGCGGGTGAGGTAGCGGGCAGATTCCTCCAGGATGAACCGCACCTCCTCCCGGAAGGGCTCAGGCTCACGCACCACGTCCTGGCGCGGGCTGTCGGTGGTGCCCAGAATGAGCTTGCCCAGCCATGGCACGGCAAACAGCACGCGGCCATCGGCCGTCTTGGGCACCATCAAGGCGTGGTCTGACGGCAAGAACTCGCGGTCCACCACGATGTGCACGCCCTGGCTGGGCGCCACCATGGGCTTGACGGGCCGCCCGATGGCTTCGCCGTCCATCTGGCGCAGGGTGTCCACCCACACGCCCGTGGCGTTGACCACCGACCGGGCGCGCACAGTGAACTGTTGGCCGCTGTCCGCGTCCTCGCAGACAAAACCCACGACCTTGCCGGCCTCATGGACCAGCGACTTGGCTGGACAGTAATTGACCACCAGCGCGCCCAGGCTGGCCGCCGTGCGCGCCAGAGCCAGGGCCAGGCGGGCATCGTCAAACTGTCCGTCCCAGTACTTGACGCCGCCTTTCAGGCCTTCGGTACGGGCGGTGGGAAGGCACCGCAAGGTGCTCTCGCGCCCCAGGAACTGGGTGGCACCCAGGCCGGCCTTGCCCGCCAGCGCGTCATACATCATCAGCCCGACGCCGTAGAAGGGGGTTTCCCAGAAACGGTACGACGGCATCACGAAAGGCAATGGCTGCGCAAGGTGGGGGGCGTTGTGCAGCAAGGTGGTGCGCTCATGCAGCGCCTCGCGCACCAGGGCGATGTTGCCCTGCGCCAGGTAACGGACTCCACCATGCACCAGCTTCGTGGCGCGGGACGACGTCCCTTTGGCAAAGTCGTGCGAATCCACCAGGACCACGCTGAAACCGCGCGCCGCCGCATCCAGCGCAACCCCCAGCCCCGTCGCCCCCCCGCCGATCACGGCGAGGTCATAGTGGTGCGGCTGGGCCAGACGGGCCAGCAGGTCGGCGCGTTGCGTAGGAAGGGGGGCGGAGGCAGTGGTCATGGGGGTGATTGTCCATGGATGAAGCAAAAATTAAGGGTTTACCCTTGAATTCTTGACACTTCCGGGGAGGAAACCGCCCTCGACGCGCTGGTCATCGGGGGCGGTATGGAGTGAAAAAGGCAGCCAGAGACCTTATGAGCCCTGGCTGCCTGTGGATGTTGTCAAAACGCGGAGGTCACAGACTCAACGCGTTTTGCCGTCCTTCCAGGCCTGCAGCAACTTGTCGTAGGCAATGGTTTCGCCCTTCGGCTTTTCGTTGGCCAGCTTCTTCCAGGGAGCCTGCTTGTCGCTCAGCCACTTGTTGGGATCACTCTTGGCATTGAGCTTGGGCGCGCAGTGAGCCATGCCAGCGCGCTCCAGGCGGGCCATCACCTGGTCCATTTCGTCGGCCAGGGTGTCCATGGCACCTTGCGGGGTCTTTTCACCCGTCACGGCCTGGGCCACGTTCTTCCACCAGAGCTGGGCCAGCTTGGGGTAGTCGGGCACGTTGGTACCGGTGGGCGACCATGCCACGCGGGCGGGGCTGCGGTAGAACTCCACCAGGCCACCCAGCTTGGGTGCCATGTCGGTCATGGCCTTGGACTGGATGTCGGACTCGCGGATAGGCGTCAGGCCCACCATGGTCTTCTTCAGCGACGTGGTCTTGGCGGTCACGAACTGGGCGTAGAGCCAGGCGGCAGCCGTCTTGTTGGCGTCGTGGTCCTTGAAGAAGGTCCAGCTGCCCACGTCCTGGTAGCCGTTCTGCATGCCTTGCTTCCAGTACGGGCCGTTCGGGCCGGGGGCCATGCGCCATTTGGGCGTGCCGTCGGCGTTCACCACGGGCAGGCCGGGCTTGGTCATGTCGGCCGTGAAGGCGGTGTACCAGAAGATCTGCTGCGCGATCTGGCCCTGGGCGGGCACGGGGCCGGCTTCGCCGAAGGTCATGCCCGTGGCTTCCTTGGGCGCGTACTTCTTCATCCAGTCCACGTACTTGGTCAGGGCATAGACGGCGGCCGGCGAGTTGGTCGCACCACCGCGGGCCACCGAGGCACCCACCGGTGTGCACTTGTCGTCGGCCACGCGGATGCCCCATTCGTCGATCGGCAGGCCATTGGGCGCGCCGATGTCGGCCGTGCCCGCCATCGAGAGCCATGCATCGGTGAAGCGCCAGCCCAGCGAAGGGTCCTTCTTGCCGTAGTCCATGTGGCCATAGATCGGCTTGCCGTCGATGTTCTTTACGTCGTTGGTGAAGAACTCGGCGATGTCTTCGTAGGCGCTCCAGTTCAGCGGCACGCCCAGGTCGTAGCCGTACTTGGCCTTGAACTTGTCCTTGATGTCCTTGCGGTCGAACAGGTCGGCACGGAACCAGTACAGGTTGGCGAACTGCTGGTCAGGCAGCTGGTACAGCTTGCCATCGGGGCCGGTGGTGAACTTGGTGCCGATGTAGTCCTTGAGGTCAATGCCGGGGTTGGTCCACTCCTTGCCTGCACCGCCCATGTAGTCGGTCAGGTTCATGATCTTGCCGTAGCGGTAGTGCGTACCGATCAGGTCCGAGTCCGAGATCCAGCCGTCATAGATGGACTTGCCCGACTGCATGGAGGTCTGCAGCTTCTCGACCACGTCGCCTTCCTGGATCAGGTCGTGCTTGACCTTGATGCCCGTGATTTCCTCGAACGCCTTGGCGAGCGTCTTGGATTCGTATTCGTGGGTGGTGATGGTTTCGGACACGACCGAAATTTCCTTCACGCCCTTGGCCTGGAGTTTTTTGGCTGCGTCGATGAACCACTTCATCTCGGCCATCTGCTGGTCTTTGCTCAGCGTGGATGGCTGGAATTCGCTGTCGATCCACTTCTTGGCCTCGGCCTCGCCGGCCCAGGCAGCCTGCCCCATCGCCAGGGCCGCGGCGGCGAAAGCGATCGCCTTGAACTGCATCTTCATTGCTGTCTCCTCTCAGATTGAGACCCCCATTGGTAGACCGGCACCAACCCGGGGGGGAACCAGGCCAGGCCTTCGACACTACAAAAACAATAGCTATAAACGCTTACCCATCAGGCGTAAACTGCCATTTTTCTCCTTAACCCTTGCGCATGATCAGCGCCAGCAGCGCCATCGACACCACAAAGCTGATCCAGATCGACGGATCGCCCTGCAGGCTGAACCACTGGGCCAGCTTGCCGCTGATGCCCACAAAGATCAGGTTCACGTAGGCGGCCGACAGCAGCCCGATAAAGAGCCGGTCGCCGCGCGTGGTCTCCAGGGGCAGGAAACCCTTGCGCATGGTTGTGGGCGACTTGATCTCCCACACCGCCATGCCCACCAGCATCAGCACGATGCACGTAAAGAACACCGCCACCGGCAGCGTCCAGGCCATCCAGTCAAACATATCGCTGCCTCCTCAAACCCGGCCCATCGCGAAACCCTTCGCGATGTAGTGCCGCACAAACCAGATCACGATGGCGCCGGGCACGATGGTCAGCACCCCGGCGGCCGCCAGCGTCGCCCAGTCCATGCCCGAGGCACTCACAGTGCGCGTCATGGTGGCCACGATGGGCTTGGCGTTCACGCTGGTCAGCGTGCGGGCCAGCAGCAGCTCCACCCAGCTGAACATGAAGCAGAAGAACGCCGCCACGCCCACACCGGCCTTGATCAGCGGCAGGAAGATGGTCATGAAAAAGCGCGGGAAGCTGTAGCCGTCGATGTAAGCCGTCTCGTCGATCTCGCGCGGGATGCCGCTCATGAAGCCTTCCAGAATCCACACCGCCAGCGGCACGTTGAACAGCAGGTGGGCCAGCGCCACGGCAATGTGCGTGTCCATCAGCCCCACGGTGGTGTAAAGCTGGAAGAACGGCAGCAGGAACACGGCGGGCGGCGTCATGCGGTTGGTCAACAGCCAGAAGAACACATGCTTGTCGCCCATGAACTGGTAGCGGCTGAAGGCATAGGCTGCGGGCAGCGCCACGGTGAGCGAGATCACCGTGTTGATCGCCACATAGATCAGGCTGTTGATGTAGCCCGAGTACCACGACGCATCGGTGAAGATGGTCTTGTAGTTGGCCCAGGTGAAGTTCTGCGGGAAGAACGAAAAGCTCGACAGGATCTCCTCATTCGTCTTGAAGCTCATGTTGACCATCCAGTAGATGGGCAACAGCGCAAACAGCAGGTACGCAATCAGGAACAGCGTGCGTTTTTGGAAGCGTTTTTCATTCATGGCCAGCCCCTTCGTCGCTGACGGTGCCCACGCGCTGCATCCAGTTGTAGAGGATGAAACACAGCAGCAGGATGATGAAGAAATAGATCAGCGAGAACGCTGCGGCAGGGCCCAGGTCGAACTGGCCGACCGCCTTGGTCGTGAGGTACTGGCTGAGGAACGTGGTGGCATTGCCCGGCCCGCCCCCCGTGAGCACGAAGGGCTCGGTGTAGATCATGAAACTGTCCATGAAGCGCAGCAGCACGGCAATCATCAGCACGCCGCGCATCTTGGGCAGCTGGATGTAACGGAACACCGCCAACTTGCTGGCGCCGTCAATGCGGGCCGCCTGGTAGTACGCGTCGGGGATGGAGCGCAGCCCGGCAAACGCCAGCAGCGCCACCAGCGGCGTCCAGTGCCACACGTCCATCAGCAGCACCGTGAGCCAGGCCTGCGTGGCGTTGCCGGTGTAGCTGTATTCGATGCCCATTTCCTGCAGCATGCGGCCCATCAGGCCGATGTCGGCGCGGCCATAGATCTGCCAGATGGTGCCCACCACGTTCCACGGAATCAGCAGCGACAGCGCCACCACCACCAGCACGGCGGACGACTTCCAGCCCTGCGCAGGCATGGACAGCGCCAGCAGGATGCCCAGCGGGATCTCCACCGCCAGCACCGCCAGCGAGAAGGTCAGCTGGCGCCACAGCGCCGCGTGCAGTTCCTCATCGCGCATCACGGCGGCAAACCATTCGGTGCCGACGAACACGCGCCGCTCGGGCGAGATGATGTCCTGCACCGAGTAGTTCACCACGGTCATCAGCGGCAGGATGGCCGAGAAGGCCACGCACAGAATCACGGGCAGGATCAGGAACCAGGCTTTCTGGTTGACGGGTTTAGTAGTCGCGCTCATGCCAGAGACTCCAAAAGACTGATGCCAGCCACAGCGCATGGCACGGGCGCAGCGCCATCAGCGGGACGCCCAGCAAGGGCCGCCCCGCAGCAAAGGGCGTCGTCCCCCTCGCAGGGGGAAGCCGCGCAGCGGCTCAGGGGGTAGGCCGTCATGCCAGCAACTCCTCATTCTTGTAAAAACAGGTGTGCTCACCCAGCACCTGAAGCCAGGCCGTGTCACCGGCCGATGGCAGACGCGTCTCGGGCGCAAAACGCGCCTTGACGGTGTGCTCGCCCACCTTGGCGGTCAGCATCAGGTAGGTGCCGATGTCCTGCACCTGCACCACCGTGCCGGGCAGCGCACCGGCCTGCTGCGGCTGGGCGAGGGCCAGGTATTCGGGCCGGATGCCCACCTGCAGGGCGCCATCGGGCAGCGCGCGGCCCACGGGGCTTGCCAAGCGGTGGCCGGCCACCGAGAGGTTATCGCCATCGCGGTGCGCGGGCAGAAAGTTCATGCCCGGCGAGCCAATGAAGTGCCCCACGAAGGTGTGCGCGGGCCGTTCGAACAGCGCATCGGCCGAGCCGACCTGCACCGCCTTGCCACGCGTCATCACCACCACCTGGTCGGCAAAGGTCAGCGCCTCGACCTGGTCATGCGTCACATAGATCAGCGTGAGCTTGAGTTCGTGGTGGATCTGCTTGAGCTTGCGCCGCAGCTGCCACTTGAGGTGCGGGTCGATCACCGTGAGCGGTTCGTCGAACAACACCGCCGCCACATCGGCACGCACCAGGCCCCGGCCCAGCGAGATCTTCTGCTTGGCGTCGGCCGCGAGACCTGCGGCGCGCTGGTTGAGCTGGCCGCTCATCTCCAGCATCTCGGCGATCACGCCCACACGCTGCTTGATCTGGTCCTCGGGCACCTTGCGGTTGCGCAGCGGAAAAGCCAGGTTCTCGGCCACCGTCATGGTGTCGTAGATCACCGGGAACTGGAACACCTGGGCGATGTTGCGCTCCTGCGGGCTGGCACGCGTCACGTCGCGGCCATCGAACAGCACCTTGCCATGCGAGGGCACGAGCAACCCCGACATGATGTTGAGCATGGTGGTCTTGCCGCAGCCCGAAGGACCGAGCAGCGCGTAGGCCCCGCCGTCCTCGAACTCCATCTTCAAAGGCAGCAGCGCGTAGTCGCTGTCCTGCTGCGGGTTGGGCTTGTACGAATGCGCCAGGTCCAGACTGATGCGGGCCATGTCAGCGCCCTCCTTGTGCGGTAACGGGCCGGGCGGGCGCCCAGGCCAGGCGGCCATCGGCACCAAACACATAGGCCTGGGCCGGGTCCAGGTGCAGCGTGATGGCCGTCCCCAGTTCAAAGTAATGCACGCCGGTGAGCTGTGCCACCAGATCGCCCCAGGGCGTGGAGGCATGCACAAAGGTGTCGGAGCCCGAAATTTCGGCCAGCTCCACCAACCCGGCCACACTCACATCACCAGGGCGCGCGTGCACACGCAGCGCACTGGCGCGCACGCCCACCGTCAGCCCGGCCGCCGTGGCCACGCCCTGTGGCAGCGGCAATGCCAGCTCGGCCCCGCCCTGCAGGCGCACCCCTTGCGCGGTGGCCGAGGCCGCCACCAGGTTCATCGGCGGGTCGCTGAAGGCGCGCGCCACCCGCAGCGAATTGGGCGCATGGAACACCTCGGCCGTGGGGCCGTACTGCAGCAGCTGGCCTTCATCCAGCACCGCCGTGTAGCCACCCAGCAGCAAGGCCTCGCCCGGCTCGGTGGTGGCGTAGACCACGGTGGATTGCCCTGCGGCAAACAGCTGGGTCAGCTCCTCGCGCAGCTCTTCGCGCAGCTTGTAGTCCAGGTTCACCAGGGGTTCGTCCAGCAACATCAGCGGCGCACCCTTGGCCAGAGCACGGGCCAGTGCCACGCGCTGCTGCTGGCCGCCCGACAGCTCGGCGGGGTAGCGGTCCAGGAACATGTCGATGTGCAGGCGGCTCGCAATTTCACGCACGCGGGCGTCGATGTTCTTTTCGCCGCGCAGCTTGAGGGGCGACGCAATGTTGGCCGCCACCTTCATCGAGGGGTAGTTGATGAACTGCTGGTACACCATGGCCACATTGCGGTCGCGCACGGGGGTGCCGGTCACGTCCTTGCCATCCACCAACACGCGCCCGTGGGTGGGCACATCCAGCCCCGCCATGATGCGCATCAGGCTGGTCTTGCCCGCCTGGGTCGCCCCCAGCAGCACCGTCACGGCATTGGGCTGCAGCGACAGGTTCATGTCGTACAGCCAGGTCTGCGCCCCGACTTTCTTGCTGATGCTGTCCAACGCCAGCTGCATGAAACATCCTCTTCCGGCCCTGAGGCCTGTGTAAAAGGGCCGCACACACGCACGGCAGCCCTCAAATTTCGCTCTTTTTCATTTTTGTTCCTTTTTGTTCGAATCGAATCAAGGTTTACCCTTAAACAATTCGTTTTTGTTCGATTTACAGTCTTTAGCGCGTCACCGGGCACCCAAGCGAATGTTTCAGATTCGTTACGATTCGGTGACAAACCACTGCGCACCCCACCGTGAACACCAATCCCCGCCAACTCCAACTCCTCGAAGAAGTGCGCGCGCGCAAGTCCGCCACGGTGGAACAACTTGCCGACACCCTGGGGGTCACGCTGCAGACGGTGCGCCGCGATGTGCAGCGCCTGGCGGAGTCGGGACTGCTCACGCGCTTTCATGGCGGCGTGCGCGTGCCCAGCTCAACAGTGGAGAACCTGGCGCACACCCAGCGCGAAAACCTGCATGCCGAAGGCAAGGCCCGCATTGCGCGCGCCGTGGCCGAACAGGTGCCCAACGACTGCTCGCTGATCCTGAACATCGGCACCACCACCGAGGCCATTGCCAAGGCGCTGCTGCACCACCGGGGCCTGCGCGTGATCACCAACAACCTGAATGTGGCCGCCATCCTGAGCGGCAACCCCGAATGCGAGGTCATCGTGGCGGGCGGCGTGGTGCGCGCCCGCGACCGGGGCATCGTGGGCGAAGCGGCAGTGGACTTCATCCGCCAGTTCAAAGTGGACATTGCGCTCATCGGCATTTCGGGCATCGAGCCGGACGGGTCGCTGCGCGACTTCGACTACCGCGAAGTGAAGGTGGCGCAAACCATCATCGAACACGCGCGCGAAGTCTGGCTGGCCGCCGACTTCAGCAAGTTCAACCGCCCGGCCATGGTGCAACTGGCCACGCTGGCGCAGATCGACCGCCTGTTCACCGATGCACCGCCGCCCGAGCCGTTTCCTGCCCTGTTGCAAGATGCAGAAGTGATCTGCACCGTGGCGGCATGACACCCTTGCACCCTCTCTTTCAACCATACAAAACCGTTCACGCTGAGCTTGTCGAAGCGCTGCGCAAGGCTTCGACAAGCTCAGACCGAACGGTCTTGGTGAGGTGAACGCGAGTCCACAACACCTTTTCCGGTAGTGCGCTACCGTCTTAACCTTTCTGCCATGACCTACCTGCTCGCCCTCGACCAAGGCACCTCCAGCTCCCGCAGCATCGTGTTTGACGAACGCGGCCACATCGTGGCCCAGGCGCAGCTGGAGCTGCCACAGATCTACCCCCAGCCCGGCTGGGTGGAGCACGACCCGCTGGAGATCTGGCGCACCCAGCTCGCCACCGCGCGCGATGCGCTGGCCAAGGCGGGCATTGCGGCCAGCGCCGTGCGCGCCGTGGGCATCACCAACCAGCGCGAAACCACGGTGCTGTGGAACCGCCAAACCGGCCTGCCCGTGCACCACGCCATCGTGTGGCAGGACCGCCGCGCCGAGCCTGCCTGCGCGCAACTGCGCGAACAAGGCCATGCCGCCACCATCCAGACCAAGACGGGTCTGCTGGTGGATGCCTACTTCTCGGGCACCAAGCTGCAGTGGCTGCTGGACCACGTGCCCGGCGCACGCGAAGCCGCCGAGCGCGGCGAACTGGCCTTTGGCACGGTGGACAGCTGGCTGATGTGGAAACTCACCCACGGCAAAGTGCATGTGACGGACGTGAGCAACGCCTCGCGCACCATGCTGTTCAATGTGCACACCAACCAGTGGGACGACGAACTGCTGGCGCTGCTGCGCATTCCCAAGGCGCTGATGCCCGAGGTGTTGCCATCGAGCGCCCACTTTGGCGACACCGCGGCCGACCTGCTGGGCCACGCCATCCGCATCGGCGGCGTGGCGGGCGACCAGCAAAGCGCGCTCTTCGGCCAGGCCTGCTTCACGGCCGGCATGGCCAAGAACACCTATGGCACCGGCTGCTTCATGCTCATGCATACGGGGAGCAGCTTCCAGACCAGCCAGAACGGCCTGCTCACCACCAGCGCAGCGCAGGCGACGACGCAGCCTGAATTTGCGATGGAAGGCAGCGTCTTTGTGGGCGGCGCCGTGGTGCAGTGGCTACGTGATGGCCTGCGCGCCATCTCCACCAGCGGCGAGGTCGAGTCGCTGGCCCAAAGCGTGCCCGACTCGGGCGGCGTGATGATGGTGCCCGCCTTCACCGGCCTGGGCGCCCCGTACTGGAAGCCCGACGCCCGCGGCACCATCACCGGCCTCACACGCGGCACCACGCTGGGCCACATTGCGCGCGCGGCGCTCGAAAGCATCGCCTACCAAAGCGCCGCCCTGCTGCTGGCCATGAGCCGCGACGCCGTGGCCGCTGGCGGCGCGCCCGTGAGCGAGCTGCGCGTGGACGGCGGCGCCTGCATCAACGACCTGCTGATGCAGTTCCAGGCCGACCTGCTGGGCATCCCGGTGGTGCGCCCTGCGGTCATCGAAACCACTGCGCTGGGCGCTGCCTACCTCTCGGGGCTGTCGAGCGGCGTGTACCGCAGCACGGATGAACTCTCGCAGCTGTGGCGCGCCGACCGCCGCGTTGTGCCCACGCTCAGCAGCGCACGCGCGCAGGAGCTGATGGCGAACTGGGAACACGCCGTGCGGCAGACCACAGCCGCCTGAACTACCCCAATTACCCCCTGAGTCGCTTCGCGGCTTGGGCGGCCCTTGCGCGAGGGCACTGGCCCTGGCCGCGCCAGCTTCATGCGGCGGGTGTGGCGCGCAGCGCAATCAATCACTGATATGGAACCACCGCCGCCGGGGGCGGCGCCCCCGGTCAAACAAAGGGGGTTTCGGCGGCTTCGCCCATGGCGCGCTCGCGCGCCGTGGCCAGCAGTTCCCGGCGCGTGTGGTCGATGTGCTCTTCGAGCAGTGCCACCACCCGGGCCACATCGCGCGCGCGGCAGGCGGCCAGCAGCGCGTAGTGGTCTTCCATCGGCTTGTCGCGCCCCGTGGCTTCGGACATGGCCACGTGGGTGTAGCGGTCGGTGTTGAGGCAATACTCCTCGATCAGCCGGCGCAGGCGCCCATTGTTGGCCGGCGCCGACAGCGCCAGGTGGAACTGCCGGTTGTACTCGGCCCAGTCGGCCACCACATCCGACGCCGCATAGGCCTCCAGGATGCGCTCCATCGCCTCGAAGTCGCGCTCCACCATGTTGGGCACGGCCAGCCGCGCGGCATGGCATTCCAGCGCCACGCGGATGTCCAGCAGCTCGCAGATCTGCTGCACGTTCATGCCCGCCACCACCGCCCCCCGGTTCAGGTGGTGCACCACCAGACCTTCTGACTCCAGCTGGCGCAGCGCCTCGCGCACCGGGATGCGGCTCGCCTGAAAGCGCTCGGCCAGCGCGTCCTGGCGCAACTGGTGGCCCGCCTGGAGCTTGCCACTGAGGATTTCATTGCGCAGCACCTCGCGGATGGTCTGGTGCAGCGCCTGGGGCGCGGACGGCGAACGGGCTCTCATGCCGGTATTGGAGCAGATTTTTTTCGAGGGTTTTTGGGGGTGGTTGCCAAATTGGATCCAATTACATAAACTTGGATCCAATCTGACATCGAACGGATACAAACCATCGGTGCGCAGCCCCTGGCACCCCCGTGCAACCGCCCGCGCCGCAAGGCGCCCCCTCCCCTTCCTTCCTGGAGTTCCCATGTTCCTCACCCGCCGCCACCTGCCCGCCGCTGCCGCAGCCGCCCTTGCGCTTGGTCTTGCCGCCACCCCGCTGCCCGCCCTGGCGCAGGAGACCATCCACATGGGCGCCGTGCTGTCGCTCACCGGTGCCAACGCCACCGTGGGCGAAGACGTGCGCCGTGCCGTGGCGCTGGCGGTGGACAAGGTCAACGCCGACGGCGGTGTGCTGGGCAAGAAGTTCGGCGTGATCGTGGAAGACTCGGGCGGCAACGCCACCACGGCCCTGAACGCAGCACGCAAGTTGGTCAGCGTGGACAAGGTGCCGGTGGTGATCGGCGAATACTCCTCGGGCATCACCCTGCCCATGGCGCAGTACCTGGTGAAGGAGGGCGTGGCCCACCTCAACATCGCCAGCACCAGCATCAAGATCCGCGACCTGGGCGCCAGCTCGTTCAACCTGATCGGGCTGGAGGACAAAGGCAACCAGTTCTCCTCCAAGGACGTGTGGGACCTCGGCTACCGCAACGTGGCCATGGTGGCGCCCAACAATGCCTACGGCCAGGGCGTGGTGCACGGCTTCAAGCAGGAGTTCGAGAAGCTGGGCGGCAAGGTCGTGACCGAGGTGCTCTACACCGCCGGGCAGTCCACCTACCGCCGCGAGCTGCAGCAGATGGCGCGCAGCAATCCCGACGCCTACATCTACACCGCCTACGGCCAGGAGTCGGCCGTGATCAACCGCGAGGCCATGGAGCTGGGCCTGCGCGCCAAGCCGTTCTACGCCATCCTGATCTCCATGAGCCTGTCAGACACGGCCCCCGAGATTGCCAAGGGCCAGCTGGGCATGGAGGTGGGCAGCGTCTACGGCGCAGCCGGCAAGGCCTACGCCGACGCGTTTTCTGCCAAGTACAAGGAGGGCATGAAGACCTCGTACACCGGCTATGCCTACGACGCGGTGCTGATGACCGCCGCCGCCATGAACAAGGCGAAATCCACCGACACCGCCGCCGTGCAGGCCGCGCTCAAGGAGATCGGCAAGGGCGGCTATGTGGGGGTGACCGGGCCCATCGTGTTCGACGCCGACCGCCAGCGCATCGATCCCCCTTACGCCAAGCTCAAGTTCGACGGCAAGGTCGTTCCTCGGTGACATCCCCCTGAGCCTCAAAGATGCAAGGCGCTGACGTGCCTCCCCCCTTCTCTGGAATCGCTGGCGCGATTCAGTAAGGGGGACGCAGCCCTCGCTGCGCGTGGCCCTAGCGTGGCTGCCCAGCCTGGGCCGCACATTCTCCAAGCCAAATTGGCCTTTCGCGCGCGACCATAAAGCGCCGAAAGCTCTCGTTTTCATAGCAATCCAGCTCCCCTCCATGCTCCAACTGCTCTTTGACACGCTGCTGCGTGCCTCAGACCTCGCGCTCATTGCGCTGGGCCTGAGCACCGTCTACGGCCTCGTCAAGTTTCCCAACATCGCGCATGTGCAATACGCCATGCTGGGTGCCTACGCCACCTATGCTTTTTTTGCCATGGGCGTACCGCTGCCCCTGGCCATCCTCATCGCTAGCGTGCTCACCGGCTTGCTCACGCTGGTGCTGCACCTGCTGGTGTTCCGCCGCCTGCTGCGCTCCGGGCCCGCCATCACCATGATCGGCTCCCTGGCCGTGGCCATGCTGGTCGTGGCCGTTGCGCAGGGCCTGGCCGGATCCTTCCCGCGCATGTTCAACTTGGCCCTGACCGCCCCGGTGCTGGTGGGCGACGTGCGCCTGTCGCACACCCATATCTACGCCATGGCCACCACGGCGCTGCTGCTGGGATTGTTCACGCTGCTGCTGTTCTTCACCCGCACGGGGCGGGCGATGCGGGCCCTGTCCACCAACCCCGCGCTGGCGGCCGCCTCGGGCCTGAACGCCGAGGGCATCACGCGCCTGGTCAACTTTGCCAGCGGCGCCATCGCCGGGCTGGGTGGCAGCCTGCTGGCGCTGTCCACCGGCGCGCACATCAACCTGGGGCACGACCTGCTGCTGCCGGTGTTCGCCGCCGCCATCCTGGGTGGCCTGGGCAACCCGCTGGGCGCGGTGGTGGGCGCGCTGCTCATCGCGCTGACCGAGACGCTGGTCACCAACCTCAACTTCGGGCCGCTGCTGGGCAAGAGCGTGGCCTTCCTGCCGGTGTCGTACATCAGCGCCGGTTCTTTCCTGATCCTGCTGCTGGCGCTGCTTTTCAAGCCCTACGGCCTGTTCGACCGCGAGGTGCGCCGTGTTTGATTTTTTCATTTCCACCCTCACCGTGGCGGGCATCTACGGCCTCATGGCGCTGGGCCTGAACCTGCAGGCCGGTGTGTCGGGCCTGCTCAACTTCGGCCACATCGCCTTCGCGGGCATCGGCGCCTATGCCACGGGCATTGCCGTGCAGGCGGGCTGGCACCCGGTGGCGGGCGCCGCCTGCGGCGTGCTCGTCGCCATGGTCCTGGGCTGGTGCGTGGCGCGCCTGGGCCGACAGCTCGGTTCGGACTACTGGGGCATCGCCACCCTGGCCATCGCCGAGATCCTGCGCACCGTGGCCACCAACGAGGACTGGCTGACCGGCGGCGCCAATGGCATCGCCGGCATCCCCTCGCTGTTTGACGGCCTGGGCCGTCCCTGGAGTGCGCTGGCCTTTCTGGCCCTGGTGTTGCTCGCACTCGGCGCTTTCGCACTGCTGGCGTCGCGCCTGGCCAGCGGCCGCTTTGGCCGCGCGCTGCGGCTGATGCGCGAAGAGCCCCAGCTGGCCATCTGCATGGGCTACGACCTGCGCCAGCTCAAGTCGCACGCCATCATGGCCGGTGCGGCCGTGACGGCGCTGGGCGGCTCGCTCTACGCACACTACATGAGCTTTGCCGGGCCCGACTACATGGTGGCTGCGGAGACCTTCCTGCTCTGGACCATGCTGATGATCGGCGGCCTGGGCAACACGGCCGGTGTGCTCACCGGTGTCGTGCTGGTGCAGGCGGCCTACGCGCTCGTGCCGTTCGCCAAGGACCACTTCCATTTCAGCTCCGACCTGGCGGGCGCCCTGCGCCTGGGCCTGATCGGCGCCATCCTCCTGGCCTGCCTGCTGTGGCGCAGCCAGGGCCTCATCCCCGAAAAGCTGCGCAGGATCCCATGAGCACCGCCCCCATGAACGCATTCCTCGACATCCGCCAGATCGCCAAGGCCTTTGGCGGCAACCAGGTGCTGGAGGCCGTTGATGTCCAGATCACCCGGGGCGAGATCGTGGGCCTGCTGGGCCCCAACGGCTCGGGCAAAAGCACGCTGCTCAACGTCATCACCGGCTTCACACCCGCTGACGCAGGCACCGTGTTTTTCGACGGCCAGCGCATCGACCGCCTGGCTGCGCACCGCATCGTGCAGACCGGCATGGCGCGCACCTTCCAGCTGCCCTCCATGCCCACCCGGATGTCGGTGATGGAAGTGGCCATGGCCGCTGCGACGGCGCACCACGGCGTGTTCGGCACCTTGCTGGGCACGGCTGCGGCGCGCACCACGGAGCGCACAGCGCGCGACAAGGCGGCGCACCTGCTCAACGAGCTGCTGCTCACCCCCGTGCGGGATCTGCCCGCCTCGGCCCTGTCGGGCGGGCAGAAGAAGCTGCTGGGCATCGTCTGCGCCCTGATGGCCGAGCCCCGCATGCTGCTGCTGGACGAACCGACTGCAGGCGTGCACCCCAACCTGCGCCGCGACATCGTGGCCGCCCTGCAGCGCCTCAACGCCCAGGGCATGACGCTGGTGATCGTGGAGCACGACATGCACTTCATCCGCGAGGTGTGCACGCGCTGCGTGGTGCTGGACCGTGGCCACATCGTGGCCAGCTGCCGCCCCGACCAACTGGCAAGCAATGAACGCGTGCTGCAGGCCTACCTGGGCTCCGCAGGCGCCCACCCCCTGGAAGCGAGTGCCTGATGATTGAGATCGACAACGTGGTGGCCGGATACACGGCCGACATCGACATCCTGCGCGGCATGACGCTGGCCGTGCAGCCCGCCGAGATCGTGACCCTGCTGGGCCCCAACGGCTGCGGCAAGAGCACGCTGCTCAAGACCATTGCGGGCTACCTGCTGCCCCGCAGCGGCAGCGTCACGCTGCAGGGCAAAAACGTGTCGCAGATCCCCGTGCACCAGAAGATCCGCCACTGCAGCCTGGGCTTTGTGCCGCAGACCGAGAACGTGTTCAGCGCCCTCACGATCCGCGAGAACCTGCAGGTGGGTGGCCACTACATGGCCCCGGCCGACTGCAGGGCGCGCATGGACGAGCTGTGTGTGCTCTACCCCATCCTGGGCAAGAAGTTCAACGCGCCTGCGGCCTCCATGTCGGGCGGCGAGCGGCAGATCCTGGCGCTGGCGCGCGCGCTCATGCCACGCCCCGAGATCCTGCTGCTGGACGAACCCTCGGCGGGCCTGTCGCCCAAGGTGCTGCACGAGGTGTTCGACGCCATCGTGCAGGTGCGCAACCAGGAGCGCGTGACCGTGCTCATGGTGGAGCAGAACGCCATGGAGGCGCTGCGCATCTCCGACCGCGCCTACGTGCTCTCCATGGGCGCGGTGGCACTCACCGGCCGCGCAGACGCACTCATGCGCGACGAGCAGGTGCGCGAGCTGTACCTGGGCGGCCGCGCGCACTGAGCCGCCGACACGCCCTTCCCTGACGCCTCACCGGAGCCCCTCTCCATGCCGCTTGACCGCTTGTCCCCCCAGGCCCTGGCCTCGCTCCTGCTCTGCGCTCTGGCGGGGGCCATGGCATTGCACCCGGCGCAGGCCCAGCCTGCCAAGGGGGCGCTGGCCCCGATCCAGCTGGGCACCACCGCCCCGTTCAGCGGAGCCTTTGCCGAATACGGGCAGGAGTACCGCAAGGGTGCGGACGCCTGCCTGGCCGCCGCCAACGCCGCCGGGGGGGTGCGCGGGCGCGCGGTGCAGATCACCTACCTGGACGACGGCTACGACCCCGCCCGCGCGGTGGCCAACGCGCGCACCCTGGCGGGCCAGGGCATTGCGGCCTTCGTGAACCTGGTGGGCACCGGCACGCTGCAGGCGCTGCAACCGGTGCTGGCCGACCTCCAGGTGCCGGTGATCGGTGCCTCCAGCGGTGCGCAACAACTGCGCCAGGCGGGCACGGCCAGCCGCTGGGTGTTCCACACCAAGGCCAGCAACAGCGAGGAGTTCGAGGGCTTCGCCCGCATGCTGCCCACCATCGGCATGGAGAAGGTCGCCCTGGTCTACCAGGACAACCCCTTTGGCAGGGCCGGCCTCGACAGCGCGCTCAAAGCCTTTGCCACGGGAACGGGGCGCCCGCCACCGACGGCAATTGCGCTGGGTGAACCCACTGCGCAGGGAGATGCCCATCCGTTTGCCACCACCATCGCCCAGGTGCGCAGCGCCCAGCCGCAGGTGGTGGTGCTGATCGCCGCCGGACAGGCCGCCCCCGCATTCATCGCCGCCTACCAGCAGGCCGCAGGGCCTGCAGCCCGCGTGGCGGTGCTCAACGTGGTGGGCGGGCGGGTGCTGACCGACCAGCTCCAGGCACGGGTGGCAGGCATCATGACCTCCATGCTTTACCCCAGCCCCTGGAGCACCTCGCGCCGCGTGGTGCGCGACTACCAGGCCAGCCTGGCCCGCACCGAGGCCAGCCCCTCCCTGCTGAGCCTGGAAGGCTGCATCAACCTGCGCTTTGCACTCGAAGCCCTGAAAGCGGCGGGCGACGATGCCTCGCCCGCCGGGGTGCGCCGCGCGCTGGAACGTGGTCTCACCGCGGACCTGGGCGACTTCACGCTCAGCCTGCCCGCAGGCAAGCAGGTGGCCTCCCGCTACACCTCGCTGGGTATTTACCGCAGCAATGGGCGCATCGCCGAATAAGCGCCTGTTCAAAGCAACCCCCTCCGGCTCCGCCCCATGGCGGGGCCTTCTGCAGAAGCCACCGCCAGCGCCCCCCAGCGGGCGCGCTGGCCGGTATGCTCGCGCCACCAGGCACAGCGGCCTGTTGCATGCAGCGCCCAGGCGCTACGATGCTCACCGTTTCGGCCCCCGCATTTTTCCGTTCGCATGACAACCACCCACACCCCCGACACCCCCCAGGCGGCGCATGCCAGCCTCCCCACCATCGCCTTCATCGGCGGCGGCAACATGGCCAGCGCCATCATTGGCGGGCTGATCCGCCAGGGCCACCCGGCCAGCCAGATCGAGGTGGTCGAGCCCTACGCCCCCACGCGCGAGGCGCTGCTCAAGAACTTCGGCCTCACGGCGCAGCCCGAGGCAAGCCCGGCGCTGCAGCGCGCCAGCATCGTGGTCTGGGCCGTCAAGCCCCAGACCTTCAAGGACGCCGCCGCGCAGGCCCAGGCGCACACCCAGCAGGCCCTGCACCTGAGCGTGGCCGCGGGCATCCGCTCGGACAGCATCGCGCAATGGCTGGGCACCGAGCGCATCGTGCGCACCATGCCCAACACGCCCGCGCTGGTGGGCAAGGGCATGAGCGCGATCTACGCGCGCCCCGCCGTGACCCCGGCCGAGCGCCAGAGCGTGGAAGCCATCATGGACTCCACCGGCGAGTTCCTGTGGGTGGAGAGCGAGACCCAGCTCGACGCCGTCACCGCACTGTCGGGTTCGGGCCCGGCCTATGTGTTCTATTTCCTCGAAGCCATGACGCGTGCGGGGGTGGGCATGGGCCTGTCCGACGCGCAGGCGCACAAGCTGGCCGTGGGCACCTTTGTGGGCGCCTCGGAGCTGGCCCGCCGCTCCGACGAGCCCCCGGCCGTGCTGCGCGAACGCGTCACTTCCAAGGGCGGTACGACCTATGCGGCCCTGCAGTCGATGGAGGCCAGCGGCGTGTCCCAGGCGTTCCAGGCCGCCATGCGCGCCGCCGAAAAACGCGCTAACGAACTCGGCAACGAGTTCGGGGCCTGACCACTGGCACCCTGTTCACGGCGCCGTGGGGAATCGTGAACAGTTTTTAAGGCCTTTTTTGGCCTTCTCCGCGCGTCCATCAAGCGTTGATAGCTATCAATTTGTGAGTATTGACCGCACCAGGTAGCTGCCTGCAATGCCCGCAAACACCGTGGCGCCCAGCCAGTGGTTGATGCGGAAGGCCTTGAAGCAGCCCTCGCGGGTGCGCGTGCGGATCAGCGTGAAATGCCACACGGCCTGGGCCAGCGCCGCCGCAAGCGCTATACAAAAAATAGCACCCAGCGCATAAGGGGCAAGCGCTACCGCCCAAATACCGACAAACAGCAGGTAGAACAACACAATGCCCGCCACATCAAAGCGCCCGAGGGTTATGGCCGAGGTCTTGATGCCGATCTTGAGGTCATCATCCCGGTCCACCATGGCGTATTCGGTGTCGTAGGCCAGCACCCAGAACATATTGCCCAGCCACATCCACCAGGCAACAAAGGGCACGCTGCCCTGCACGGCGGCAAAGGCAATCACGATGCCAAAGTTGAATGCAATGCCCAGCACCGCCTGCGGCATGGCAATGATGCGTTTGGTGAACGGGTAGGCAATGGCCACCAGCACGGCGGGCACGGACCACAGGATAGCGGCGGTGTTGGTGGTGAGCACCAGGCCAAACGACACGATGGCCAGCGCGGCGCCCAGGCCCAGCGCCTCCTTGACCGACACGGCGCCCGTGGTCACGGGCCGCTGCGCGGTGCGCTTGACATGTTTGTCGAAGTCGCGGTCGGCCACATCGTTCACACAGCAGCCCGCGCTGCGCATGAGGATGGTGCCCAGCACAAACACCACCAGCAGGTGCCAGCCCGGAAAGCCGTCGGCCGCGATCCACAGCGCACTCAGCGTGGGCCACAGGCACACCAGCCAGCCCGCAGGCCGGTCCCAGCGGATCAGGTCAAGGTAGAGCGAGAAGCGGCTGCGGGAGGCGGTGGTGGCGGCGGTCATGGCGCAGGATTTTCCCAGATGCAGACCCGGCACCGGCCCGGCAGCAGAAACGCCCGGGGCCTTGCGGCCGCCGGGCGTTCGGTTCACAGCGCAGCAGCTGGCTTAGAGCGGATAACAAAACCCAGCGCAGCGGTTCTGGCTAGGCGCCGCGTCGCAGGTAGTACGGGTAGTACGACAAGACGCGGCAACGACGCCAGAAGGGTTTTGCTAGCCGCTCTTACTCTTCCAGCAGCGAGCGCAGCATCCACGCCGTTTGCTCATGCACCGTCAGGCGCTGGGTCAGCAGATCGGCTGTGGGCTCGTCGCTGGCCTTGTCGGCCAGGGGGAACAGGCTGCGCGCGGTGCGGGCCACGGCCTCGTGGCCTTCGACCAGCACACGCACCATGTCCAGCGCCTTGGGCGGCTTGGCGGGCGCATCGGGCACCGTGGCCAGCTTGCCGAACTCGGCATACGAGCCGGGGGCCACATGGCCCAGCGAACGGATGCGCTCGGCGATCGGGTCCACCGCATTCCACAGCTCGGTGTACTGCGCCATGAACATGGTGTGCAGCGTGTTGAACATGGGGCCCGTCACGTTCCAGTGGAAGTTGTGGGTGGTCAGGTACAGCGTGTAGGTGTCGGCCAACAGGCGCGACAGGCCCTGGGCGATGGCAGCACGGTCCTTGTCGCTGATGCCGATGTTGATGCTGGGGGCAGAGGTTTTGCCGGATGCGGCTTTGCCAGGAGCTTTGGCCATGGGGGAGGTTCCTTCCGTGCGGAAAACATGAAACACCCCGCGCTGTGCGGGGTCCTCAAACACTGTAGCGCAAGCCGCAGCGCCACTGTGTCAGTCAAGGCCGATGCCTTGTACCAGGGTCAAGAAACCAGCGCGGGCGCCCCCATCGGCTGGCTTATTGCATCTTCGGCAAGTTGCCGATGCGCACCAGCATCTCGGTGAACATCTGCATGTCGGCGTCCAGGTCCACCACTTCCTTGAACTCCTTGGCGTTGTGCGCCGTGTACTTCTTGCCCGGCATGGCGGGGCCGAAGTTGATCGCGTTGGGCATGAGCTTGGCCGTGGTGCTGCCGGCTGTGGGCACGGGCTTGGCTTCGAGGCCCGTGGTGTCGCCAAAGGTGTTGAGCAGCGTGGCCAGCCAGGCGCCCTTGGGGTCGCGCGCCATCCAGTTGCCCTGCTGGTGGTCCACCTCCACCGCCACACCGGCCTGAGCGCCCCAGGCCTTGACCTTGGCCGAGGTGGCCTGCGTGAGCGCCTCCGGCGTGCTGCCACGGGGCATGCGCACGTTCACCAGCACATCGACCTTGCCATCCTTCTCGCGGACGAGGTTGGGCGACATCGTGAGCGGGCCCATGAAGTCGTCGCTGTAGGCTAGGCCCAGGGTGCGGCCCAGGTAGTCCACGCCGTACAGGTCGGTGAGGTAACGCACGGCCTGCGCGTAGCCATTGGGGGCCAGCGCCACGCCCGACTCCTTCAGGAACAGCGCCAGGCGCGGCAGCGGGTTGACGCCCTCTTCGGGGCGCGAGCCATGGGCCGATGCGCCCGTGACCTTCACCACAACGGCGCCGCCATCCTGCGCCACGTCGATGCGGAAGGCGCCGCCCTGCGGCTGGTACTTCTCGACAAAGGCAGCCTTCGCAGCGTTCAGGCGCGCCGCCACGTCGGCGGTGTTGCCGCCCTGCAGGCGGGCCGTGGCGGTCTGCGGCACGGCGTTGGTTGAAGCAGCCCCGGCCATGGCGGTGATCGCCGTCGCGCCGGTCGTGGCAGCAGGCTGCAGCGGGAACGAGGCGCGCAGCGCGCCCGAGCCCTTTTCGGCCACCACGGCGGGGTACTTGCTGTCGAGCACGATGTTGTACTCGGGCAGCGCGGTCTTGGCGCGGTAGTACTTCATCGCGTCGCCACCGGTTTCCTCGGTGGTTTCGATCATGAGGCGGATGGTGCGTGCCAGCGGCAGGCCGCTGTCCTTCACTGCCTTCATCGCAAACAGCACGGTGGCGATGGAGCCCTTGTCGTCGATAGAGCCCCGGCCATACAGGTTGCCGCCCACGCGGGTCAGCTTGAAGGGGTCGAGCTTGGTGCCGTCGTCCAGCACCCACTCATCGGCCACCACGGGCACCACGTCGGCGTGCGTGAGGATGCCGAACTCCTCGGGGCCGCTGCCGGGCAGCTTCACTTCAAAGATGCGGTTGTCCACGTTGCGGTACTGCAGGCCAAAGTCGCGCGCCATGCCTTCGACCAGGGTGCCAAAGGCAATGATGGCCGGGTCTTCGTGGGGAGGCACCTTGGCAGACCGCACGGTGGGGATGGCCACCATCTTCGCGGTGGCCTCGATCACGGCGGCCTGGTTGCGCAGGCGGTTGTGCAGACCGAGCAGTCGGCTGATGTTGACCAGGTCATCGCCCGCCAGGGGCTGGTTCGCTGCATAGGCAGCCACGGCGGGTTGCAATTCGGGCTGCATCTGCGCCGCAAGCTGCAGGAACTGGCGGAAGTCCGCCGCTGCCGCTGCGCTGGGCGTGGCCGCGATGCGGTCGAGCGCGGGCTTCTTCAGCGTGGCGGCCGTGGGCGCCATGGTGGAAGTGGGGATGGACGAACACGCCGTCAACGCGGCGGCCAGGGTGGCGGTCAGCCAGAGCTTCTTCATGGGAACCTTCTGTAGAAAGCGGAGCGCAGCCGGACGATGGTCCACGGGCGCTGCGCAACATGCATGCCCCGCTGCGCAGGCCTGGTCAGCCAGCGCAGGGGCGGCGCGAGTGTAGCGCCGATTCCTCGTGGCAAAAACGCGGCCGCAGGACCGGTTCAGGACAGGCGGTTCACGCCCGGCAGCTCGCAGGCGTAAATGGCATTGCGCAGGGCGGCGATGGCCTCATACCGGGTGAAGCTGCGGCGCCAGGCCAGCACCACGCGGCGCATGGGCGGCGGGCTGCCATCTTCCTCGCGGATGGGCAGGTAGCGGATGTAGGTCTCGTCGCTCTTGCGGCGGCGCGACACGGTAAGCAGCGCATCGCGCGGCACCGACAGGCGCGGCACCAGCGTCACGCCCATGCCGGCGGCCACCATGTGCTTGATGGTCTCCAGCGACGAGCCCTCGAACGACTTGCGGATGCCCTCGGCATTGCTCGCAAAGCGCGCGAACTCGGGGCAGACCTCCAGCACGTGGTCGCGGAAACAATGGCCCGCGCCCAGCAGCAGCATGGTCTCGCTTTTCAGCTCAGCCGCCGTGACCGAGCGCTGCGCCGCCAGCGCATGCGTGCTGGGCACCGCCGCCATGAAGGGCTCGTCGTACAGCGGCGCCATGGCCAGGCCGGTGTCGGGGAAGGGCTCGGCCAGGATGGCGCAGTCGATCTCGCCCGTGCGCAGCATCTCCAGCAGCTTGACGGTGAAGTTCTCCTGCAGCATCAGCGGCATCTGCGGCGTGCGCGTGATGGACTGGCGCACCAGCTCGGGCAGCAGATAGGGCCCGATGGTGTAGATCACGCCCAGCGTGAGCGGTCCGGCCAGCGGGTCCTTGCCACGCTTGGCGATCTCCTTGATGGCCGCCGCCTGCTCCAGCACGCTTTGCGCCTGGCGCACGATGTCTTCGCCCAGCGGCGTCACCGTGACTTCGCCCGCGCTGCGCTCGAACAGCTTCACGTCCAGCTCTTCTTCCAGCTTCTTGATGGCCACCGAGAGCGTGGGCTGCGACACATAGCAGGCATCGGCCGCATGGCCAAAGTGCTTCTCGCGGGCCACCGCAACGATGTACTTGAGTTCGGTGAGGGTCATGGTGTGTTCCTGCGGGCCACGTCAGCGTGGGTCTGAGCGTCTCATGCCTTGAGATAGTCCGATTTTCCACCCAACCAGCGCGCCACGTGTTTGGCGGCAAGCTCAGGATACCGGTCCAGCATCTGCGGCGCCAGCTCGCGCGCCCATTCCAGCAGGTGGGTGTCGGTGGCCAGGTCGGCAAACCGCAGCAACGCGTCGCCTGACTGGCGGGCGCCCAGGAACTCTCCGGGCCCCCGGATCTCCAGGTCGCGCCGGGCGATCTCGAAGCCGTCGTTGGTCTCGGCCATGGCGCGCAGGCGCTCCTTGGCGGTTTCGCCCACGCGGCCGCTGTCGTTGGTGGCGTACAGCAGCACGCAGGCCGATGCCGCCGCGCCGCGCCCTACCCGGCCGCGCAGCTGGTGCAGCTGGCTCAGCCCAAAACGCTCGGCATGTTCGATGACCATGAGCGAGGCGTTGGGCACGTCCACCCCCACCTCGATCACCGTGGTGCTCACCAGCACGCCCATCTGGCCGCTGGTGAACAGCGCCATCACGGCCTTCTTTTCGGCGATGGGCATGCGCGAGTGCAGCAGGCCGACCATGCAGCCCGGCAAGGCCTCGCTCAGGTCGGCGTGCGTGGCGGTGGCGTTGCTCAGGTCCAGCGCCTCGCTTTCTTCAATCAGCGGGCACACCCAGTACACCTGCCGGCCGGCCTCGACTTGCGCGCCGATGCGCTCGATGACCTCGTCCTTGCGGCTGTCGGCAATGAGTTTGGTGACGATGGGCGTGCGGCCGGGAGGCAGCTCGTCAATCACAGACACATCCAGGTCAGCGTAGTAGCTCATCGCCAGGGTGCGCGGGATGGGCGTGGCGCTCATCATCAGCATGTGCGGCTCCATGCCATGCGCTGCGAGTTTCTGCCGCAAGGCCAGCCGCTGCGCCACGCCAAAGCGGTGCTGCTCGTCGATGATGGCCAGCGCCAGGTTCTTGAACTGCACCTGCTCCTGGATCACGGCGTGGGTGCCCACCACCAGCGCGGCCTCGCCGCTGGCCACCATGTGCAGCATGGCGGTGCGGTCCTTCTTCTTTTGCCCGCCCACCAGCCAGGCAACCCTGCGGCCGCGCGCGGCCAGCAGCGGCTCCAGCCAGCCGATCATCTTGGCGAAATGCTGCTCGGCCAGGATTTCGGTGGGCGCCATCAGCGCGCACTGCCAGCCCGCGTCCATGGCCAGGCAGGCAGCCAGGGCCGAGACCACGGTTTTGCCCGAGCCCACATCGCCCTGCAGCAGCCGGTGCATGGGCACCTGGCGGGCCAGGTCGGCGGCAATTTCTTCGCCCACGCGGCGCTGGGCGGTGGTGAGGCTGAAGGGCAGCACGGCCAGCAGTTGCTCGTGCAGGGGCAACGTGCCCGCCTTGGCCTTGGCGGGGCGCAGCACCGGGGCGCGCAGGCGATCACGCTCGCGCCGCGACTGGTACTGCGACAGCTGCTGGGCCAGCAGTTCCTCGGCCTTCAGGCGCTGCCAGGCGGGGTGGCTGTGGTCCTCCAGCGTGGACAGCGCCACGTCGGGCGTGGGGTGATGCAAAAATGTGAGCGCCTCACGCAAGCTGAACGCGCGGTGGAGGCCATTTTGACCATGAAACCTCGCCCAGGGCGGCTCAGCGCCGGGGGGCAGTGTGTCCGACAGGTCCACCCGCGCCAGCGCACTGACCACGGCGCGGCGCAGATAGGGCTGGGGCAGCCCGGCCGTGGTGGGGTAGACGGGCGTGAGCGCGGCGGGCAGCTCGCCGCCCGCCACACGGAAGGCCGGGTGCAGCATCTGCCGCCCCCAGAAGCCACCCTTGACCTCGCCCCGGATGCGCAGGCGTGCGCCCACAGCCATCGTTTTTTGGTGCGAGGGATAGAAGCTGAAAAAGCGCAGCTCGCAGCTGCCGCTGCCGTCTTCCACCTGCACCACCAGCTGGCGGCGGGGGCGCAGTTGCACCTCGCTCGCCACCACGGTGGCTTCGATCTGGGCGATCTGCCCGTCGCGGGCGTTGGCCAGTGGAATGATGCGCGTTTCGTCTTCGTAGCGCAGGGGCAGGTGCAGGGCCAGGTCGATGTCGCGCCGCAGCCCGATTTTTTGCAGCGCCTTCTGCGCCACCGAGGCCCCACCTTTGGCCGCAGCAGGGGCCGCCGGGGCCTTGGCACTAGGGGAAACTCTGGGGGCTGCAGGCGGCATGTAGCGGGTCTTACGAGCGACAGGAACGGGGCAAAAAGGCTACCATGGTTACCGTTAGTCACGCCTAAAGACGGGCGGTTTTTCCAAGTCCAGGCCCCACCATGCTCAAGCGCATCCAAATCCAACACCTCACCCTGGGCATGTACCTGCACGAGTTCTGCGGATCCTGGATGGAGCACCCATTCTGGCGGGCCAAGTTTGTGCTCAAAGACCCCAAGGATCTGGCACGCATCCAGGCCACCGCCATCCACGAGTGCTGGATCGATACCTCCAAGGGCCTGGACGTGGCCGCCGGGACCGTCTCGGTCTCGCGCGAAGAGGTGGATGCCAAGATAGAGACCGACTTCGGCCGCCTGGAAGACCTGCCCCCCATCCAGGTGAGCCTGCCCGTGCCACCCCCACCGGTGCGCAACCGCACCCCCACCGACATGCAGGGCGAACTCAAGATGGCGGCCGCCATCTGCGTGAAGTCCAAGAAGGCCGTGGTGTCGATGTTCAGCGAGGCCCGCATGGGCCGCGCGGTGGACTCCGTGGGTGCGCAGAGCCTGGTGGAGGAAATCTCCGATTCCGTCACCCGCAACCCGGGCGCGCTGATCAGCCTGGCGCGCCTGAAAACGGCCGACGACTACACCTACATGCACTCAGTGGCGGTGTGCGCGCTCATGGTGGCGCTGGCGCGCCAGCTCAAGCTCAATGACGAGCAGACGCGCCTGGCAGGCATGGCGGGCCTGCTGCACGACCTGGGCAAGGCGGCGATCCCGTTGTCGGTGCTCAACAAGCCGGGCAAGCTCACCGACAAGGAATTCACCGTGGTGCGCAGCCACCCGCTGGAGGGCTTCCATATGCTCAAGGAGGGCGGCAACGTGCCCGACGCCGTGCTCGACGCCTGCCTGCACCACCACGAAAAAATCGACGGATCGGGCTACCCCGACAAGCTGCAGGGCGAAGGCATCAGCGTGATCGCACGCATGACGGCCATCTGCGATGTGTACGACGCCATCACCTCCGACCGCCCCTACAAAAGCGGCTGGGACCCGTCCGAGTCACTGCGCCGCATGGCCGAGTGGACCAGCGACCATTTCGACGCGCGGCTGTTCCAGGCCTTCGTCAAAAGCATCGGCATCTACCCCGTGGGTTCGCTGGTGCGGCTGACCTCGGGGCGCATCGGGGTGGTGACCGAACAGGCCCCCACGGCCCTCACCACGCCCATCGTCAAGGTCTTCTTCTCCACCAAGTCCGACCTGCGCATCCCGCCCGAGCTGGTGGACCTGGCCGCCCCAGGCTGCAACGAGAAGATCGTGGCCCGCGAAGACCCCGAGAAATGGCGTTTTCCGGACATCAATGAACTCTGGTCGGGGTTTGCCGAAAAGGCCTGGTAGCCCTGGCCGTCTGCTCTGGCCACCACGCCCGCCCCTGCCCTGCCCCGCGCTTCCTCCGTGCCCGCCCTGATCACCCTGACCCTGAACCCCGCGCTCGACCTGGCGACCACCACCGCCCAGGTCGCCCCCACGCACAAGCTGCGCTGTGGCCCGGTGCAGCGTTTTGCGGGCGGTGGCGGCATCAACGTGGCCCGCGTGCTGCACCGGCTGGGCGCCGATGTGC
This sequence comes from Acidovorax sp. GW101-11A03, assembly GCF_059424825.1. NCBI lineage: Bacteria > Pseudomonadati > Pseudomonadota > Betaproteobacteria > Burkholderiales > Comamonadaceae > Acidovorax > Acidovorax sp. GW101-11A03. The sequence goes on from NZ_JBWKZU010000040.1 coordinate 48,816, forward strand.
TGGCCTGGGCACTGGCGGGTGGTGCCGCAGGCGCGCAGGTGCGGCAACTGCTGGCCGACGAAGGGGTGCCCACGGCGCTGCAAGCCATTGCGGGCGACACGCGCGAGAACTTCTCGGTGGTCGAGACCACCACCGGTCAGGAGTTTCGCTTTGTGCTGCCCGGCCCCACGCTGCAGGCCAGCGAGTGGCAGGCTTGCCTGGATGCGCTGGCCGCCTTGCCCACGCCGCCGCGCTGGCTCATTGCCAGCGGCAGCCTGCCACCCGGCACGCCTGACGATTTCTATGCCCGGCTGGTCCGGGCCTTGTCGGGCCGGGGCGTGCGGATAGTCGTCGATACCTCGGGCCTGCCCCTGGCCGCTGCGCTGCAGGCGGGCGTGGCCCTGATCAAACCCAGCCTGCGGGAGCTGCGCGAGCTGGTGCAGCAGCCGCTGGAGCAGGCCGCCGACTGGTGCGCCGCCGCCCAATCGCTGGTGCACAGCGGCGCGGCCGAGACCGTGGCCCTTTCGCTGGGCGAACAGGGCGCCGTGCTGGCCACCCGCGCGGGCGTGTGGCAGGCCCCGGCGCTGAACGTGCCCGCCACCACCGGCACCACGGGCGCGGGGGACTGTTTTCTGGCGGCCCTGGTCTGGGCACTGGACCGGGGCGACGCCCCTGCCGAAGCCCTGCGCTGGGGCGTGGCCGCAGGCGCCGCCGCGCTGCTGCACCCGGGCACCACGCTGGCCCAGGTGGGCGACCTGCAGCGGCTGGTGCACAGCGTGCCCACGCCGGTGGCCGTCGCCACGCAGCCATAACCCCGGCCCGGCGGGCGGCGCGGGCGCGTGGGACAATCGCGCCCTTCGCAATTTTTCCCTTGGCACGGGCCCGTTCGGCCCTCAAGCACGATGACTGATTTCTCCCCCGGCGCAGCCAGCGCGCCCCACGCTTCCCGCGTGTTCACCCTCAGCGACTTCGACTTCTCGCTGCCCCCCGAACTCATTGCCCAGCACCCCGCACCCGAACGCAGCGCCTCGCGCCTGCTCGATGGCCGCGCCATGCAGCCCGTAGACCGCATCTTTCGTGAGCTGCCCGGCCTGCTGCGCGAAGGCGATTTGCTGGTGTTCAACGACACGCGCGTGGTCAAGGCGCGCATCTTTGGCGAGAAGGCCAGCGGCGGCAAGCTGGAGCTGCTGATCGAACGCGTGCTGCCCGCCGAGGCAGGCAACCCAGGCAACGAAGTCGTGGCCCACATGAAGGTCAGCAAGAAGCCCCTGCCCGGCAGCGTGGTGCACATGGCCGGAGGCCGCAAGGCGGGCGGATTTGACGCCCAACTGCTGGGCCGCTGGCCCACCGAGGACGGCCCGCTGTTCCGCTTTGCGCTGCACGGCCCCGCAGGCGAGTCGCCGTGGGAGCTGATGGACCGCCACGGCCACCTGCCGCTTCCGCCCTATATCGAGCGCCAGCAAAACACCGACCACGACCCCGACGAGGCCGAAGACAGCCAGCGCTACCAGACGGTGTTTGCCCGCAACCCCGGCGCCGTGGCCGCGCCCACCGCCGCGCTGCACTTTGACGAGGGCGTGCTGGCCGACCTGGCGGCGCGCGGCATCGAGCGCGCGAGCGTCACGCTGCATGTGGGCGCAGGCACCTTCCAGCCCTGCAAGAC
>NZ_JBWKZU010000041.1:0-49844 GCF_059424825.1 Acidovorax sp. GW101-11A03
CCGCTGCCCGTGGGGGCACCCGCCCCCGCAGCGGGTGCGGCTCCCGTGCGGGGCGCGGACTGGCCCACCACCGGCCTCGGCGCACCGCAGATGGGCATGGTGCGTGCGCTGGTGGAGCAGCTCACGGCAGGCAGTGGTGCCCCGCAGCGGGTGGTGGCCGCGCAGCCCTGGCCCGTGGGGCTGGCGCAGGCCCTGGAGCGTGGGGCGCTGGACGCAGACACACCGCCGCTGCAGACCTGGCTGGTGCGCCAGGGCGCGGTGCTGACCCCCGAAGGGCCGCGCAGTTTTGCGCTGACCTTGCGCGTGCCGGTCCCCTGGATCGCATCGCAGCCGCCAGCGCCCACGCCTGCATCTGCGCAGGGGGCTGCGGGCCCCTCGGCGGCCATGCCGCTGCAGGTGCCGTTTGCAGGCCCCGCGCAGGCGCTGCAGTCGGGCGTGCTGGCCTTGGTGCTGCAAGGGGCCGACGCTGCTGCGCCGCGCACCAGTGCGCTGCTTGTGCTGGACTTTCAGCCCCAGCTGGCGGCCACCGTCTATGGCCGCGACATGCTGCAGCAGGCCACGGGCCGCCTCGACCCGTGGACGCAGATGGCCGTGCTGCAGGCCAGCGGCCAGGTGCCCCGCGAGGAAGACCGCGCGCGCAACGGCGCATCGGGCCTGTGCGAAACGGTGGGCTGCCCCTATGCGGCACGGGCAGCCTGTGTGCAGCCGTTTTGCCTGGCGATGCGGGGTGTGCTGCCGCCCGAGCCGGTGGGGCCGGTGCCCAGTGCCTGATGTACGGAACCGCGAAATTGAAGTTGGGGGGGCGCCGCACGCCGGTCTTTGCGCAGGGCCACTTGCAGCAGGTGGCCTGCGCGAGGTCAAATCCTGCAACCCTGTCTGTCTTGTGAATCGAACGGAGAATCGGATCCATGCGCGTGCTTCCCCTCTCCCCGTCCAACCCCGCCTTCCCTGCGGATTTTGTGCCGCTGGGTGGCACGCCCCGTGACTGCGATGACTGCGGCAAGGCCGTGGGCCTGGGCTTTCAGTTTGACTATGCCTACCAGCCCATCGTGGACGTTGGGCGCCGCGTGGTCTTTGCGCACGAAGCCCTGGTGCGGGGCCCCAACGGCGAGGGCGCTGCGACCGTGCTGTCGCAGGTCAACGACCACAACCGCTACCGCTTCGACCAGGCCTGCCGGGTCAAGGCCATCAAGGGCGCGGCCGAGCTGGGACTGACGCAGCCGGTGTCGATCAACTTCCTGCCCAATGCGATCTACAAGCCCGAGGTGTGCATCCGCACCACGCTGGAGGCGGCCCGGGCCCATGGTTTTCCACTGTCTCAGATCATCTTCGAAGTGACCGAGGGCGAGCGCATTGAGGACGGCCCCTGGTTTGCCCAGATCCTGCGCGAGTACAAGCGCTGCGGATTCCAGACCGCCATTGACGACTTTGGCGCCGGTTTTGCAGGCTTGAAGCTGCTGTCGGATTTTCAGCCCGACATCATCAAGATCGACATGGACCTGATCCGCAACGTCGATACCAACCGCGCCCGCCAAGCCATCGTGCGCAATCTGGTGCGTCTGTGCGAAGACATGGGCATCCAGGTCGTGGCCGAGGGCATCGAGACGCCCGCAGAGCGTGATTTCCTGTTCGACGCGGGCATCCGCCTGATGCAGGGCTACCTGTTTGCCAAACCGGCCTTTCGCTCGGTGGCCACGGTGGACGCCTTGGCGCTCGACATCCCGCCCCGCTGAGCGTCTGTGTGGCGCGGCGCCTACCCTGCCACCACGCGGTTGCGCCCGGACTTTTTGGCGGCGTACAGCGCGGCGTCTGCCCGCGCATACAGGCTGCAGGCGGTCTCGGCAGTGCGCAGACTGGCAGCGCCAATGCTGATGGTGGTGGGCTGGCTCAGCCAGCTGGCCTGGGCCACTGCGGCGCGCATGCGCTGGGCCACCTCGTGGGCGCCTTGCGCGTCGGTGTGGGGCAGGATCACCGCAAATTCTTCGCCGCCCACCCGCGCCACGATGTCGATGATCCGCACGCAGCCGCTGAGCACCTGGGCGATGGAGCGCAGCACCTTGTCCCCGGCGTCGTGGCCGAAGCTGTCATTGATCTGCTTGAAATGGTCCACGTCCAGCACCAGCAGGCTCAGGGGTGACCGCGTGCGTTCGACGGCGGCGATTTCCAGCCCCAGGCTGTCGTCAAAAGCACGCCGGTTGCGCAGGCCGGTGAGCGGGTCGGTCCGGGCCAGCTCGTGGAGTGCCTGGTTCAGCTCGTCCACCTTGCGCAGCTGCTGCACCAGCTGCTGGTTGAGCGCCTTGGCGTCGTGCAATGCGCGCCGCAGCCGGATCTCGCGCATGGCCGAGTGCGCCAGCTCCTGCAAGATGTCGATGTCCTGCTCGGTCCACTGCTTGGCCTTGAAATCCACCGCGCAAAAGCTGCCTAGCACCTGGCCTGCCTCGGTTTTCAGGGGAATGCCCGCATAGGCCCGCACCCCCAGGGACGCCACGGTGGGCACGTCGCGGAACACCGGCAGCTGCGTGGCGTCTTCCAGCACCAGGGGCCCGTCGGACACCAGGGAATAGTGGCAGAAGGTGCGCCCTGTGAGTTGCCGCAGGGTGCTCAATGGCGCGTCCATGCCGAACGTGCTTTTGTAGAAGTCGCGGTGTGCATCCAGCAACGAGACGAAGGCGACGGGCGCCCCGGTGATCTTGGCGGCCAGCCGGGTCAGCCGGTCAAAGCTCTCTTCCGCAATGCTGTCCAGCAAGCCGGTGTCCTGCACCGCTGCCAGCCGCTCGGGATCAAGGAGCGCCGCCTGGATGCGCGCGTTGTCAGCGGGTGGGGGCGGCGGCCATTCCGTCATGGGTGTGGTGCGGGGAACCGGTTTGGGTTGCAGGTCCGCTGGAAGGTACACGATCCCCGCAGGCGGCGGTGCCCCTGCACGCAAAGACCCTCCACCCAGGCTTTGCGCAGGATCAGCGCATGCCGGTGTGGCCCCGAATCTCGGCGTGGCGCGAGCGCGTGATGGGGTATGCCAGCAGCAGCGGAATCGCCAGCACCAGGCACAGCCCGGGCAGCACGCCGGTCATCAGGGTGATGCCCTGCAGCGCATCGGCCGACTGTGCCACGTTGGGCACATAGCCCGTCACGTCCAGCATGCCTGCCACCAGCACCGTGGCGAGTGTGCGCGCGAGTTTGTCCATCAGGCCGTAGAGCCCGTAGTACATGCCGGTCTGACGCTCGCCCGCCTGCATGTGGCCGTGGTCGATGGTGTCGGGCACCATGGCAAAGGGCACGATCCAGTGCGCGCCCATGCCAATGCCCACCACCACCAGGATCGCGGTCATCAGGTGCCGGTCACCGGGCTTGACCCAGTACAGCGCGAGCAGCCCGGCTGCGCACAAGACCAGCCCGAGGATGTAGGCCCGGTTCTTCTCCCAGCGATCTACCACGACCTTCCACACAAACAGCGACAGCCCCACCACCCCGAGCAGGATGCCCATGAAGCGGGGCAGGTCGCCCTTGTCGCCCTGCAGCTGGTAGATCACGAAGTAGGCCAGCGAGGCCTGCACCAGCGTGAGGCCCAGGCGCACCAGGGTGGCGGCACTCATCAGCAGCAGAAAAGGGCGGTTGTGCAGCGTGGTGCCCAGCGTGGCGCGCACGCTGGCCCACAGGGGCGCTGCGTGGGCCTCGGCAGCTGCGGGGGCACTGGTTGCAGGCTCGCGCACGCGCCAGGCCACCACGGCCACGGCCATGCCGGCCACCAGGCCAAACACGGCGCCCGCCAGCGCGTAGCCCGTGCGCGCATCGGGTGCGGCGCGCACCAGCACGGGCATGAGCACGCTGCCCGCAAAAAAGCCCAGCAGTGCACCCATCGACGCAAAGGCCGTGAGGCTGGTGCGCTCGTCGTAGTCCTGCGTCATGTTGGCGGCCATGGCCTGGTAGGGCAGCTGCACCAGGGTCATCAGCGTGTCGAACACGGTGTAGGTGATGGCGATCCACAGGAAGGCGGCCACGGGCGAGAGGCCTGGCGGCACCATCCACACAGCCGCAGCCGCCAGCCCCAGCGGGATGGCGCCGTAGATCAGGTACACGCGGTGGCGGCCATGGCGCGATCGGGTGCGGTCGGTCATCCAGCCAAACAGCGGGTCGTTGATGGTGTCCCAGACCTTGCCCACCAGCAGCGCCGCGCCCGCCACGGCAGGCGGTACCAGGGCCACGTCGGTATAGAAAATCATGAGCAGAAAACTCATGGCGGCAATCAGCATCTGCAGGCCGATATTGCCCACGGCGTAGCCGAGTTTGGTGCCCAGGCTCAGGCGGTTCGCGGAGAGACTCATGGGTGCGCGACAGCGGGTTGGCCGGGGATCTGGTCAGCGACCGCAGGAGCAGGTGTGCGGGGCGGTGTGGCTTCCAGCATCAGGCGCACTTCGCGGCGCAGCATCTTGTTGAGGAAGCTGCGCGGGATCTCGGGCACCACCCGCACATCGTCGGGCTGCATCTGCACCGGCAGGTGCTGCACGAGAAATTCCGCCAGGTCATGCTCCAGCGGCTGCGTGCTGCGGTCGCTGCGCCAGCTTTGCCGCAGGCTCACCACCAGCACGGCGGCACTGCCGTGCTGCACCAGGCAGGCCTCCTTCACCGCGGGGTGGCAATGCGCCACCTCCTCGATCTCGCGCGGGTTGAGCGCGTGGCCATTGCGCGTCACGCGGTCGGCGCTGCGGCCCAGCACATGCAGGTAGCCTGCGGCGTCGAAATAACCCACATCGCCCATCACCACCCAGCCATCGCGCAGGGTTTCGCTGGTCTTTTCGGGGTCCAGCCAGTAGCCCTCAAACCGCACGGGTGTCATCACGGTGATCAGGCCCATCTGGCCCGGGGGCAGCGGCGCAAACTGATCGTCGCGGATCACCACCTCCACCCCCGGCATCACACGGCCCACGGTAGAGAGGATGTCGTTGCCCAGCGGGTTGCCCTGCGCGTCCACATGCTCGTGGGGCAGCAGCCAGGTGATGGGGGGCAGGGCCTCCAGGCAACCGTAGCCCTGCTGAAAGATGGGCCCGAAGCGGCGGATGGCCTCGGCGATCTTGGGCGCGGGCATCATCTCGGAGCCATAGGGCACATGGGTCAGGGACGACAGGTCGTAGCGGTCCAGTGTGGGCTCGTCCAGCAGGTCGATGATGGCCGAGGGCGAGAGGAAGGCGCGCGATACGCGGTGCTTCTGGATCAGCCCTGCCAGCGTGGTGGCGCGGAAGTCTTCGGGCATCATGAGTGCCGCACCTGCCAGCAGCGTGGGCAGCACCAGGCCCGAGCCCGGGCCGGTGAGCGGCAGGCCCAGCATGTTCACGTCCGGCCCGTTGGCGGGCGGCTTGAAGTCGATGGCGCGCGAGATCAGGCGCACGCTGTCCAGGTACTTGCGGTTGCTGTAGCCGATGGACTTGGGCAGGCCCGTGGTGCCAGAGGTCATGTGCAGCGCGAACACATCGTCCTCGTGCACATCGGCCGTGCCCGCTGCGGGCGCATGCTGTGCCAGGGCCTGTTCGTATTCGTCGCCCAGCGCCAGCGTGCGCAGACCGGGCAGCTGTTCGCGCACGGCCTGCAGGATGGGGGCGCTCAGCAGCGGGTCGTGGATGAACACCGTGGGCTTGACGCGGCCCATGGTGGTGAGCGCCGCGTCAGCGGGCAGGTGTTTGTGGAAGCTGGCAAAGATGGTGCCGTTCTCGAAGGTGGCCAGCCGGGTTTCGTACTGCTCGCCCGTCTCGGGCAGCCAGGTGAAGACCACATCGCCCTTCTTCACCCCCTGCGCCTGCATCCAGGCCTGCAGGCGGTACACGCGGTCCTGCAGCTGGGCGTAGGTGAGGGTGCCGCGCCGGTCAATCAGCGCAGGCTTGTGGGCATGGCGGCGGTAGGCCAGGCGCGCCACCGAGCGCGCGGTGCGCAGGCGGTTGAGCAGAAAACGCGCAACAAGGCTGCGCAAGGATGGGAAAGCCATCGGAGTCTCCCTGGAGAGGGCTTGTTGAAACTGTGTCCAGGAAGTTTTTCACGCCGAGACGTGTCAAGAGATGACCATTTGTATGTGTACGTATCTTTATGTTTCGGATTCGCCTGCGCGGTCGTTCTGGCTCCCCAAACGGCGGGCATGCATCGGGGTTCGCGTCGCCGCTGCACAACAAATTCCAGATCGGCCGCTGGATGCCTGGCGATGTACAGGCCAGAAAAAAACCGCCAGGGCTGGATCGCAGCGGCTGGCGGTGGGTGTGACGGCCTGCCCCGGGTAGGAGCGGGCCGAAGGTGCGGGCGATGGCTTATGGGTACAGGCCACGCATTTCGCGGGCGTGCAGGATGCGCTGGCAGGCCACGATGAAGGTGGCGGTGCGCAGGCTCACCTTGTGCTCTTGCGACACCTGCCAGATGCCCGCAAAGGCCTCTTGCATGATGCGCACCAGGCGGGCGTTGATCTCGTCCTCGCTCCAGAAGAAGCTGGAGAAGTCCTGCACCCACTCAAAGTAGCTCACCGTCACGCCGCCGGCGTTGGCGATCACGTCGGGCAGCACCAGCACGCCCTTGTCGTGCAGGATGTCGTCGGCCTCGGTGGTCGTGGGGCCGTTGGCGCCTTCGATCACGAGCTTGGCCTTGATCTGGCCCGCGTTGTCCTTGGTGATCTGGCCTTCGAGGGCGGCAGGGATCAGGATCTCGCAATCCACGCCCCAGAACTCCTCGGCCTTCATCACGTCGGCACCCGCAAAGCCGCCCACGCCACCGCGTGCCTTCACATGCGCCAGCAGTGCGGGCACATCCACGCCCTTGCTGTTGAAGATGGTGCCGGTGTGGTCTTGCACAGCCACCACCTTGGCGCCTGCTTCGGCAAACAGCTTGGCAGCAATGCCGCCCACATTGCCAAAGCCCTGCACGGCCACGCGGGCGCCGTCCAGATGCAGGCCGGTCAGCTTGGCGGCCTCCACGCCCACGGTGAACACACCCCGGCCGGTGGCTTCGACGCGGCCCAGCGAGCCGCCCAGGTCCACGGGCTTGCCGGTGACCACACCGGTGGCGGTGGCGCCCACGTTCATCGAGTACGTGTCCATCATCCAGGCCATGACCTGGCCGTTGGTGTTCACGTCGGGGGCAGGGATGTCCTTGGAGGGGCCGATGAGCAGGCCGATTTCGCTGGTGTAGCGGCGCGTCAGGCGCTCCAGCTCACCCATCGACAGCTTCTTGGGGTCCACGCGGATGCCGCCCTTGGCACCGCCGTAAGGCACGTTCACCGCCGCGTTCTTCACCGACATCCAGGCCGACAGGGCCATCACTTCCGACAGCGTCACGTCCTGGTGGAAGCGCACGCCGCCCTTGCCGGGGCCCCGGCTCAGGTTGTGCTGCACGCGGTAGCCTTCGTAGTGGGCGATGGTGCCGTTGTCCAGCTCGATCGGCACATCCACGATCAGGATGCGCTTGGGGCGCTTGAGCGTTTCCACCCAACGCGCCAGGCTGCCCAGGTAAGGGGTGACGCGGTCCACCTGCTGCAGGTAGTTGCCCCAGGGGCCGAGGTGGTCGGCCTGCAGGTACGAGGGCAGGGAGTGGGTGGTGCTGGCAGCGCCAGTGGATGAAGACATGGTGAATTCCTTGTGGGATCAGTTCAAGCCGCGAAGCTTATGCCTGTGTCCGCACGCTGTCTAAGGCCGGAGTGTTTCAGTGCTATGCAAATTGTGCATAACCATCGGAGAGCGCCTGTTTATGCGGCACTGCAGCAAGAATGAGGGCTGCAGCGCAGGCTCAAAAGCGCGTTTCGCGACCTGCTGTCCGGATCTGCCCGGGCCCGGTGCGCAGGGCTACTCGACGGTGAAATGCGCCAGCGCTGGGTCGCCCGTCGGGTAGCGCAGGTCCAGGTTCTGCAGCACCGCACGCAGCACCGTGGCAACCATCAGGTTGCGGTGCGTCTTGGAGTCGGCGGGCACGATGGTCCAGGGCGCCCAGGGCGTGTGGGTGGCGGCCAGCAGCGTGTTGTAGGCACGGCGGTAGTCGGCCCACTGCTTGCGTGCGTCGATGTCGCCCATGCTGAACTTCCAGTGCTTGGCGGGGTCGTCCAGCCGCTCCTGCAGGCGCTCGCGCTGCTCGTCCTTGCCGATGTGCAGCAAGAACTTCAGCACGATGGTGCCCGTCTCGCTGAGCATGCGCTCGAAGTCGTTGATGTGCGCCAGCCGCTGCTGGTGCTGTTCGGGCGTGATCCAGCCATTGACCACAGGCACCAGCACATCTTCGTAATGGCTGCGGTTGAACACGGTGATGTCGCCCGCCTGCGGCACCTGCTGGTGGATGCGCCAGAGGTAGTCGTGGGCGCGCTCGGTCTCGGTGGGGGCCTTCCAGCCCACGGCGTGCACGCCCAGGGCGCTCATGCGGCCGAACACGCCCCGGATGGCGCCGTCCTTGCCCGCCGTGTCGGTGCCCTGCAGCACCACCAGCAGCTTGTAGCGCTTGTCGGCGTAGAACAGGTTCTGCAGCGCATCCAGCTCCACCGCCAGTTCTTCCACCGCGGCCTTGTCGCGGGCCTTGTCGCCCAGCGAGAACGGTTTGGCGCCGGGGTCGATGTCGTCCAGCGACATGTGCTTGCCCGGCGGTTGCCAGGGCTGCAGGCGCTGCAAGAGGGAGGACGGGGCGGCGGCAAAAGGTGAAGGCATGGGCGGGCTCCTGGCAGGGCGGCGCAATGCGCCGGAATGTCAAAGATACCCGCTGTGCGCCGGGGCCTGCTGCCACTGGTCGTGCAGGCCGTCCACCCGTACCACCGCCAGGCGCGCGAGGTCTTCGTCCGCCAGGCCGTCGATGCAGCCCACGTTCACGCCATACATCTCGCCCATGGGCGTGTCGGTGCCGTGGCCAAACACGCGCACGCCGCAGTGGCGGCAGAAGTAGTGGTGGTTTTTGTGGGTGCCGAAGGTGTAGCGCGTGAGGTCGTCCTGCCCCCGCACGATGCGAAAGCCACCCGGCAAGGCCACCGCAGGCCAGAAGCGGGTGCGGCGGCAGATGCTGCAGTTGCAGCGGTAGGTGGGCTGGGACAGGTCCAGCGTGGCTTCGACGGCAACGGCGCCGCAGTGGCAGGTGGCGGTGTGGGTGGTGGGCATGGGTTCACTCCTGGCCGTGGTGGCCGGTAGACATGATCGCAAAGGATGGCCCGGCGGTCATCGTTGGGATGAACGATGCAAGGTGCCCTCGTATTCACCGACCCCTGTGGCCTTCAACCATGTGCCATGCGGTAGGCCAGCGGTGTCTGCCCCGTGGCCTGCTGGAACGCGCGGTGCAGGCCCGCCTCGCTCGCAAAGCCCAAATCTTCGGCAATGCGCTTGAGCGGCAGGGGCGTGTCGCACAGCGCCTCGCCCACCTGGCGCAGCTTGATGCGCCGCATCCACAGCGCGGCCGACAGCCCCGTGTGCGCCTGCACCCGGCGTGCCAGCGTGCGGGGCGACAGGGCCAGTGCATCGGCCAGCGCGGGCAGGCGCAGCGCGGTGGCGGGGCAACGCTGCACCCACAGCAGCGCGCGGCGCAGGGTGGGATCGGTCACAGCCATCAGGTCATGGCCTGCGAACGCGGGGTGGGTGGTGCGGGGGCGCGGCAGCATCAGCAGCGACTGCAGATCGCCCAGTGCGGCGGCATCGAGCCGCTGGGCCAGCGCGTGCAGCATCAGCGGCAGGTGGCCGTTGGCACCTGCGGCGGTGGTGGCGGGGCCGTCTTCCACCAGCGGCTCGTCAAAGCGCCAGTGCACGGCGCCAAACTGATGCTCCAGCGCCGCGCGCAGCCACCAGGTGGCTGTGGCGCCGCGCCCGCGCAAGCGGCCACTGGCGGCGGCCAGTGCCACACCGGCGCAGTAGCTCCATACCCGGGTGCGACGGGGCAGGGCGCGCAACGCCGCCACGGCGGGTGCCAGCTGCTGCTGCAGCGCAGGCGCCTGCCAGCCGTCGGGTGACGACAGCCACAGGCCGGGCACCAGCACCGCATCCACCTCGGCCTGCGCCAGCGTCACGCCGGGTGTGAGGGCCGGGCCCTGCCAGGTGGGCACGGGCGCCAGCTCCACCCCCGCCCAGCAGGTGGTGACCACGGTGCGCTGCGCGCGCAGGTTGGCGGCACGTGCGAGGTCGGCCGTGGCAAACAGGCCGGCGGGCATGCAGCCGGGGTAGAGCAGCAGCGCCAGGCGCAGGGGTGGTGGGGGGGATGAGGGCATGGCAGTAGCTTCAGCGCAGGTGGCCTGAAATGGAAAGAAGTTGTCAAGGCTAGCCATTTTCTCTGCACCCCAGAATCCCAACAATCCATGGCATTCCCACCGCCCCTGGAGCCCCGCCATGCAGATCACCCAGTTGCGCAACGCCACCGTGTTGCTTGAATTCACTCCCGCCGAGGGCCGCCCCGTGGGCCTGCTGGTGGACCCCATGCTCGCGCCCCGGGGCAGCCTGCCCGCACTGCGCTACCTGGGCGCGGGGCGCCAGCGCAACCCCATCGTGGAACTGCCCGCAGGCACGGACGCGCTGTTGCAGCGCGTGACCCACGCCCTCATCACCCATTGCCAGCGTGGCCACTTCGATCACCTGGACCGCATGGGCAAGCGCTTTCTGCGCGAGCGGCAGATCCCCGTGCTGTGCATGCCGCACGACGCGGGCTACCTCGCGCAGCGGGGCCTGCAGGTGCACCCGCTGGCGGGGCCAGGGCGCCAGCCGCTGGTGCTGGGCGGCCACATCACGCCCATCCCCTGTGTGCACGGCACCGGTTGGGTCGGCCGCCTGATGGAGCATGGCCACGGCTACCTGCTGGAGCTGCCGGGCGAGCCCAGCGTCTACTTGGCGGGCGACACCATGCTCACGCCCACGGTGCGCGACTGCCTGGCGCGCCTGCAGCCCGATGTAGCCGTGCTGCCCGCTGGGGGTGCGCGTTTTGACCTGGGCGCAGAAATCCTCATGGATGCCGTCGACATGGCCGAAGCCGCGCGATTGACCCCCGGGGCGCTGGTGGTGAACCACCTGGAAGCGCTGGACCATTGCCCCACTAAGCGCGCAGCGGTGCGCCAGCTGGCGCTGGACGGCGGCTGGGCCCACCGCCTGTGGGTGCCGGAGGACGGCGAGTGCCGGGAGTACCAGGCTGTGACGGCGCAGGTTGCTATGTAAGTAATAGCTTATGAGGCAATATGGACGGGCGGAAAGGCCGTTTTTGACACCAGTTTATTGCCCTGAACGCCTCACCGGGCCGCGCCCTGCGGCGTGGCGCTGTCGCGCATCAGCGCCACAAACCGCGCCGCGCCCAGGCCCAGCGGCCGTTCCTTGGACCACACCACATCCACCCACAGCGCCGTGCCGTTGCTGAGGTTTTCAAACGGCATCTCCACCAGCGTGCCCGCCGCGATGCGCGGCTGCACCAGCGCGCGCGGCTGCCAGCCCCAGCCCAGGCCAGCCTCGATCAGGCCCAGCGCGGCCAGGTGGTTGTCGGTGCGCCAGTGGTGGCGGGCAAACACAAAACGCGGGTCGGTCTGCCCCAGGTCGCGGCTGGCCACCACGATCTGGCGCGTGGTGGTGAGGTGCTCCTCGCGCAGCATGGCGCCCGCGGGCGGCTCGCCGCGTGCCTGGGCGGCCGCACGGGCCCCGGCCAGCACGGGGTGATCGGGAGCGATCACGGCCACCAGGGTTTCGGTGCCCACCTCCTGAAACCCCTCGCGCCCGTCGATGCTGGGCCGTTCAAACACCAGCGCCAACTGGGCTCGCCCGCTGTGCAGCAGCGCCAGCGCGTCCACCTGCGGCGCGGCCAGCACCTCGACCTGCAGCAGCGGGTATTCGTGCGCCAGCGCCGCCAGCGGCCCCCGCCAGCGCGCGGCCAGCAGCTCGGGGGCGATGGCCAGGGTCAGGCGCTCTTCCAGCCCCTGGGTCAGCGCCAGTGCCTGGGCGTTGAGCTGCTGCAGCTGCTGGGCCAGCAGCCGGGCCTGGGGCTCCAGCGCACGTGCCGCCGCTGTGGGGCGGGGCTCGCGGCCGCTGCGGTCAAAAAGCTGGATGTCCAGCTCGGCCTCCAGGTGCGCCATCGTCATGCTCACAGCCGAGGGCACGCGCGACAGCGCCCGCGCGGCGGCCGAGAACGAGCCCTGGTCGAGCACGGTTAGAAACACCTGCACGCTGTCGGAATTGAAGGCCATGGTCGTTTGATTTATCAGTAAAACTGAAACAAGCTGACTTTATGTGTCAGTACGGCGAATATAAAGTACCGGCCATGGACAAGACACCCACTCTTTTTGGCCTGCAAGGCGTCAAGCGCCGCGTGATCTACGTGACCCTGTACGAACTGATCGCCATCGGCGCCGCCACGGTGGGCCTGGCGCTGCTCACGGGCCAGGGCGCGGGGCATTCGAGCGTGGTGGCGGTGGCGGCGTCGGTGATCGCCATCGTCTGGAACATCGTCTTCAACTGGGCGTTCGAGCGCTGGGAGGCGCGCCAGCCCGTGCGCGGCCGCAGCGTGGCGCGGCGCGTGGCGCACGCCATCGGGTTCGAGGGTGGCCTGGTCTTCACGCTGGTGCCGCTGTTTGCCTGGTGGTTCGGCGTGAGCCTGTGGCACGCGTTTGTGATGGACCTGGGGCTCATCGTGTTCTTCCTTTGCTACACCTTTGTTTTCAACTGGGTGTTTGACCACCTGTTCGGCCTGCCCGCTTCGGCCCTGGCAGCGTCGTAACAACAGCCTAGAGCGCGCTTCTTCAAACAATGTCAAACGCAGTTCGGCGGCGGTCAGGGGCGCTCAGCCGCCACCCATAATCGGCCCCATGAGAGGGCCGTTTTTGTTGCTGCTGCTGCGGGGATTGCCGGGCCGGTGGGCTGGCTTGGCGGCCTGCTGCGTGCTGGCAGGCTGCGCCAGCAACGCCCCCACGCCGCGCGGCGAGGTGACGGGTGCGCCCACCCATGCCGCCGAACTGGCCCAGTCCGACGCCAACCGCATGGCCACCCTGGCCATGCAGGAGAACCTGGACGGCCTGCTGCGCCTGGCCGACAAGCTCTACCGCCGCAACCCCGCCGAATGGCGCAAGGGCAGCGCCACCAGCCGCGAGCAGGCGCTGGAGCAGCTGCGCACCGCCGTGCTGCAGCGCCAGCCCTGGGCCCCACTGCAGGGCCGCCGCGACATCGCCGCCATGGCGCTCGCGCTGGCTCCGGAATTCGCTGGCGACCGCGTGGCGGCCTTCATCCACGCCACGGCCGACATGATCATCACCGCCCACGGCGGCAAGACCGAGTTCTTCTTGCTCGACGGCATGGATGCCCAGCACCTCTACAACGCCGCGCGCAACGTCGAGACCGCCGTGTGGCTGCTGGCGCAGCGCCGCAACGCCCAGGGCCAGCCCCTGCTGCTGGCCGACGAGATCGGCCAGCAGGGCCGCAACCTGAGCTTCGAGCGCGAGTTCGGCAAGATCATCGCGCGGCTGGACCTGCTGGCCGCGTTCACCACCGAAAAGTACCGCCGCGCCGCCATCAGTTACGTGCAGGGCATTGTGGGCGGCACCTTTTTGCAATTCCTGCCTGTGCGTTGATGCGGCGAACGCCAGCTAGTATCACCCGGTAAAATCCGCTTCTGCCCAAGGAGCGTTGCAGCGGCCTCTCACCACGACGGGGCCGTCAGGCTTGGGTACCCAAAAGCTATTCAAGCCCCACCGCAACGACGCTCACCTGTTTTTCTGCTGCCCCTGCACAGGTGAGTCCTATGTCCGCGTCTGCCCCGTCCCTGCCCCCCATGAAGCTGTCCGGCCTGGAGCCTGTCTCCATTGGCGAGGGCACGCTGTTCGTCAACATCGGCGAGCGCACCAACGTCACCGGCTCCAAGGCGTTCGCGCGCATGATCCTGAACGGCCAGTACGAAGAGGCCCTGGCCGTGGCGCGCCAGCAGGTGGAAAACGGCGCGCAGGTCATCGACATCAACATGGACGAGGCCATGCTCGACAGCAAGGCCGCCATGGTGCGGTTTCTGCAACTCATCGCGTCCGAGCCCGACATCGCCCGCGTGCCCATCATGGTGGACAGCTCCAAGTGGGACGTGATCGAGGCCGGGCTGCGCTGCATCCAGGGCAAGGGCATCGTCAACTCCATCAGCATGAAGGAGGGCGTGGAGAAGTTCAAGCACGAGGCGCGCCTCGTGAAGCGCTACGGCGCCGCCGCCGTGGTGATGGCGTTTGACGAAGTGGGCCAGGCCGACACCTACGCCCGCAAGATCGAGATCTGCGAGCGCGCCTACCGCGTGCTGGTGGATGAGGTGGGCTTCCCGCCCGAAGACATCATCTTCGACCCCAACATCTTTGCCGTGGCCACGGGCATTGAGGAGCACAACAACTACGCGGTCGATTTCATCGAAGCAACGCGCTGGATCAAGCAGAACCTGCCGGGCGCGAAGGTCAGCGGCGGCGTGTCCAACGTGTCGTTCAGCTTCCGTGGCAACGACCCGGTGCGCGAGGCCATCCACACCGTGTTCCTGTACCACGCCATCAAGGCCGGCATGGACATGGGCATCGTCAACGCGGGCATGGTGGGCGTGTACGACGACCTGGAGCCCACGCTGCGCGAGCGCGTGGAGGACGTGGTGCTCAACCGCCGCCCGGACGCGGGCGAGCGCCTGGTCGAGATTGCCGAAACGGCCAAGAGCGG
This sequence comes from Acidovorax sp. GW101-11A03, assembly GCF_059424825.1. NCBI lineage: Bacteria > Pseudomonadati > Pseudomonadota > Betaproteobacteria > Burkholderiales > Comamonadaceae > Acidovorax > Acidovorax sp. GW101-11A03. The sequence goes on from NZ_JBWKZU010000041.1 coordinate 14,616, forward strand.
CGCCAAGGACGAAAGCAAGAAGCTTGAATGGCGCGGCACGCCCGAGCACCCCAAGACCGTGGGCGAGCGCCTGAGCCATGCGCTGGTGCATGGCATCACCGACTTCATCACCGAAGACACCGAAGAGGCTTACCGCGAGATCCTGGCCAAGGGCGGTCGCCCGCTGCACGTCATCGAAGGCCCGCTCATGGATGGCATGAACGTGGTGGGCGATCTGTTCGGCGCGGGCAAGATGTTCCTGCCCCAGGTGGTGAAAAGCGCGCGCGTGATGAAACAGGCCGTGGCCCACCTGATTCCCTACATCGAGGAAGAAAAGCGCCAGGACGAACTGGCCGGGCGCGACGTGCGCAGCAAGGGCAAGATCGTGATCGCCACCGTCAAGGGCGACGTGCACGACATCGGCAAGAACATCGTCACCGTCGTGCTCCAGTGCAACAACTTCGAGGTGGTGAACATGGGCGTGATGGTGCCCTGCCACGAGATCCTGGCCAAGGCCAAGGTCGAGGGGGCGGACATCGTGGGTCTGTCGGGCCTCATCACCCCCAGCCTCGAAGAGATGCAGTACGTGGCCGGCGAGATGCAGAAGGACGAGCATTTCCGCGTCAAGAAGATCCCGCTGCTCATCGGCGGCGCCACCACCAGCCGCGTGCACACCGCCGTCAAGATCGCGCCGCACTACGAAGGCCCCGTGGTCTATGTGCCCGACGCCTCGCGCAGCGTGAGCGTGGCGCAAAGCCTGCTGGGCGACGGCGTGCAGAGCTACGTGGATGAGCTGAACGCCGACTACGAAAAAGTGCGCACCCAGCACGCCAACAAAAAGGCCACACCCCTGTGGCCCCTGGCCAAGATCCGCGCCAACAAGACGCCGATCGACTGGTCGGCCTACCAGCCCACCGTGCCCCGCGCGCTGGGCCGCCGCGTGTTCAAGAACTTCGACCTGGCCGAACTGGCCAAGTACATCGACTGGGGCCCGTTCTTCCAGACCTGGGACTTGGCCGGCCCCTACCCCGCTATCCTCACCGACGAAGTGGTGGGTGTGGAAGCCACGCGCGTGTTTGCCGACGGCCAGGCCATGCTGAAAAAGATCATCGAAGGCCGTTGGCTTACGGCCAGCGGCGTGCTGGCGCTGCTGCCCGCCAACAGCGTGGGCGACGACATCGAGTTCTACACCGACGACACCCGCACCGAGGTCGCCATGACCTGGTACGGCCTGCGCCAGCAGGCCGAAAAGCACACCATCGACGGCGTGACCCGCCCCAGCCGCTGCCTGGCCGACTTTGTGGCGCCCAAAGACAGCGGCATTGCCGACTACGCGGGCCTCTTCGCCGTCACCGCCGGGCTGGGTGTGGAGAAGAAGGAAAAAGCCTTCATCGACGCGCTGGACGACTACTCCGCCATCATGTTCAAGAGCCTGGCTGACCGCCTGGCCGAAGCCTTTGCCGAATGCCTGCACCACCGCGTGCGCACCGACCTGTGGGGCTACGCAGCGGGCGAGCAGTTGAGCAACGACGACATGATTGCCGAGAAGTACCGCGGCATCCGCCCCGCACCCGGCTACCCCGCCTGCCCGGACCACAGCGCCAAGACCGACCTGTTCCGCGTGCTGCAGGCCGACGAAATCGGCATGTCGCTCACCGAAAGCCTGGCCATGATGCCCGCCGCCAGCGTGAGCGGCTTCTACATCGGCCACCCTGACGCGGTGTACTTCAACGTCGGCAAAATCGGCGAAGACCAACTGCACGACATGGCCCAGCGCCGGGGCATGGACGAGAAGGTGCTGGAGCGGCTGCTGGCGCCGAACCTGTGATGCTATTGATTGGATAGCTGTCGGGGCATGATGGGAGCGCGGTAGCGCCCAATTCCATTCAAATTTCTCCAGGCAATCCAATCAGCCCCGGCTGCCCGGCAGCTTCGCAATCACCTTGATCTCGAACTGAAAGCCGTACAGCCAGGTCACGCCAATGCCGGTGAGCGTGGGGTGGGGCGCCTCGCCCCAGAACTCGGGCACGACGCCCCAGACGGTCTCGAAGTTCGCCTCGGGGTTCACCACGAACATCGTCACGTCCACCACGTCATCAAACGTGCAGCCCGCCGCCTGCAGCACGGCGTTGAGGTTGCTGAACGCCAGGCGCACCTGAGCGGCCAGGTCGGGCTCGGGCGAGCCGTCCTCACGGCTGCCCACTTGGCCGGACACAAACAGGAAGCCGTTGGCGCGCACGGCGGGTGAATAGCGATTGCGCTCGTACAGTGCCTGGCGGCCTGCGGGGAAGACAACATCACGGTGGGGCATGGAAATCCTTTCGTTCTGCAGGGCAGATGATTGCGATGAAGGCACTGTAGAAGCGCGTGTTGTTCTGATAAACAGGCTAATCTGCGCACCACTGTTCCTAATTTCCAAACAATGGCTGGCATGTCGCCCTTTCGGCGTGCATCAACTACCTCTACGTCATGGACCGTTTTGACGCCCTGCAGGCCTTCGCCCGCGTTGTGGAATCGGGCAGCTTCACCAAGGCCGCCCTCACCCTGCACCTGAGCCGCACCACCGTCACGCAGCTGGTGCAGCAGCTCGAAGCCCGCTTGCGCGTGAAGCTCCTGCACCGCACCACCCGGCGCGTGCAGGTCACGCCCGACGGCGCCGCCTACTACGAGCGCGTGGTGCGCCTGCTGGCCGACCTGGACGATGCCGATGCCAGCGTTTCCACCGCCGCCGCCGCGCCCCGGGGCCGCCTGCGGGTGGACGTGCCCAGCCCCCTGGCGCGCCTGGTCCTTATCCCCGCGCTGCCTGCGTTCCACGCGCAGTACCCCGACATCCTCCTGCACATGGGCGTGAGCGACCGCCCCGTGGACATGGTGGGCGACAACGTGGACTGCGTGGTGCGCGGCGGCGCCCTCACCAACCCCGCGCTGGTCGCACGCCATGTGGGCGACCTGCAATTGCGCGTGTACGCCGCCCCCAGCTACCTGCTGCGTGCGGGTACGCCCGAGCACCCGTTGGCATTGGAAGGCCCGCACCACCGCACCGTGGGTTTTCTGTGGGCGCGCACCGGCCAGCCCCTGCCGTTCGAAATGCGCCGTGGCACCGAACACGTGCGCGCCCAGGGCCACGACATCTGCGCTGTGGACGACGGCAACGCCTACCTGGCCGCAGGCCTGGCGGGCCTGGGCGTGCTCTGGCTGCCCGACTACATGGCCCGCCCCCACGTGGCCACCTGCGAGCTGGTGCCCCTGCTGCAGGACTGGACGTTGGAGCCGATGCCGCTGTACGTGGCCTACCCACCCCAACGGCATGTGAGCGCCAAGGTGCGGGTGTTCATTGAATGGGTGGCGGGGTTGATGGCGCTGCATGCGCCGGTGATGGGCGCAGCAGGTAAATTGCTATTGAATAAATAGCTAAAAGAGATTGCTGGACAGGCGCAAGGCAGGGTTTTGAGTCAAAAATTCACCACACAAAGTGAAAAATCTGCGGCACCGCCCTCACCCACGTCACCCACGCCACGCCGCCTCAATCGCCGCCACATCAATCTTGCGCATACCCATCATTGCGTCGAAGGCCCGCTTGGCCGCCGCGCGGTCGGGGTCATTGATGGCCTGCGTCAGCACCCGTGGCGTGATCTGCCACGACAGCCCCCACCGGTCCTTGCACCAGCCGCAGGCGCTCTCCTGCCCGCCGTTGCCCACAATCGCGCTCCACAGCCGGTCGGTCTCGGCCTGGTCGTCCGTCGCGATCTGGAACGAAAACGCCTCGCTGTGTGTGAAGGCGGGGCCGCCGTTCAGCCCCAGGCACGGGATGCCCAGCACCGTGAACTCCACCGTCAGCACATCGCCCTGGTGCCCTGCGGGGTAGTCGCCTGGCGCATGCATCACCCGCCCCACGGCGCTGTCGGGAAAGGTGGCTGCGTAGAACGTCGCCGCCTCCAGCGCTGTGCCGTTGAACCAGAGGCAGAGGGTGGTTTTGGGGGGCATGAGGTGATCCTGTTGGGGGGCGGAGGATGCCCGGGTTGAGCGGGGTGGAGCCGAGAATTCGGTTACTTGATTTCCCGGGATTTTTATACTTTGATGTTGAAACAGCTCCATGCACTTCAGCATCCGCTTGCCCTCAAGCTATACATCCCGAGCTGACTATGCTCACCGTTCGATTTTCCCAAGAAAACCATGAATATCAACATCGGTGCCAAGAAACCAATCGACGGAGATCAGGTGTTTCTTGTTGGCAGTTTGCTCTCAGCTGCCGACCTGCCATTTGTCCTGATGTATGACGCGGCCAAAGGAAGACGCGTCAAACGAAACATTCAGAAAATTGACCCAGTAAAAGTAGTGGCTGCTATCGGCAGTGAGCATTTCATTGAAATTGAATGTCCTCACTGGGGCAAGGTATGGCTCCGCAGTGCAAGTGTCAGAGGTGTCCGTGACTGTTCTTTCGCTGAGATGCGGTACAGCTCTGAAGAAACCGGATCGTGTGTACTCTTTAACCACGATCCCACACCTGAAGACGAGCACGCAGGCTTCTTCATCTTTGGCATGCCAGCGGAGCATGTGGCGCGCCTACTGAGTCGAGAGGTGGTGAAAAACGCCCATAAATGAGGGAGCGTAGATAAGTCTTTAATCTCGCCCGGACCCGCGCCTTTTATTGCCCTTCAGCGCGATCCCGCCCCGCCCGCACTCTCCGCCATCTCCAACTGCATCATCACCATGTTGACCAGCGTGTGCACCGAAGGTCGCCCGGTCTCGATCACGTAGTGGGCGGTTTCTCGGTACAGGTGGTCGCGCTGGGCGTAGAGGTCGCGCAGCTTGTCCATGGGGTTGCCGCCTTGCAGTAGGGGGCGGGTCTTGTCGTGTTTGACGCGCTTGAAGATTTCTTCGGGCGATGCGCGCAGGTACAGCACGTTGCCGAACTGGCGCAGCACCTCGCGGTTCTCGGGGCGCAGCACGGCGCCGCCGCCGGTGGAGAGCACCATGCCGCCGGGCTGGCGGGCCACGTCGGACAGTACCTGGGATTCGATGTCGCGAAAGCGGGCTTCGCCTTCGGCCTCGAAGAAGCTGCGGATGGTGGTGCCCAGGGTCTGTTCCAGCCGGTGGTCCAGGTCGATGAAGGGCACGCCCGCGCGGTGGGCCAGTTGCCGGCCGACGGTGGATTTGCCCGAGCCGGGCATGCCGACCAGTGCGCAGCGAATCTGCATAGGTTCAAAAAAGAGATCTGGGGGACGGGTTTGCGTGCTGCGGGTGGCGCTGCGCCGCGTGCCGTGATTGGACGCCGAGTGTAAGCCTGCCCCTGCGCACCGCATGTCAGGCACGCCCTTAGCAACTGGCGCGACCCAGACCAGTGGACGCCGAGCAAGGGCCGCCCCGCAGCGAGGGCGTCGTCCCCCTGCCCGCGCGCAGCGCGAGAGCGGGGGGAAGCGGCGAAGCCGCTCAGGGGGGTGTCCTAGTCACAGTGCGGCGTACACCAGCGCCGGATACAGCTCGCACAGATACCGCAGCTGGCCGGGCGCCTGGGTGAGCAGGATGGCGAACAGGTCTTCCGCCGGGTCCACAAAAAAGAAGGTGCCGCCCAGGCCGCTCCAGCTGTAGTGCCCGGCCGATCCGGGGCGTGTGGCCTGGCCGGTGGCGGTGCGCACGGCCACGCCCAGGCCAAAACCGTAGCCGGTGGGCAGGATGTCGCCTGCCACGGGCAGGCTGCCCAGGTGGTCGGCGGTCATGAAGTCCACCGTGGCGCGGCCCAGCAGGCGAACGGGGGCGCCAAGGCCGTTGGGGCCGTCCGGCCCGGGGGCGGTGCCCCGGCCCAGCATGAGCTGCAAGAAGCGTGCGTAGTCGCTGGCGGTAGACACCAGCCCGCCACCGGCCGACTCGAACACGGGCGGGGCGGTCACGTCGATCAGCGGCATGCCGATGCCGGTCTGCGGGTCGCGCTCAAAGGCTTCGGCCAGACGGTGCTCCTGGGCGGCAGGCACCGAGAAGCCCGTGTCGTGCATGCCCAGCGGGCCGAACACGCGGCGCTGCAGGATGGCACCCAGGCTTTCGCCCTCGATCACCTCCAGCACCGCGCCCAGCACATCGGTGGCGCGGCTGTATTCCCAGCGGGTGCCGGGCTGGTGGACCAGGGGCAGGGGGCCCAGTGCCGCGACCAGGTCCGCATTGCTGTGGCGGCGCGAGCCGACGCGGGCGGCGCGGTAGGCGTCGGGCACGGTGCCCGCCTCCCACGCGTAGCTCAGGCCGGCGGTGTGGCGCAGCAGGTCGTGCACCGTGGCCTCGCGCTGCACGGGGGCGGTGGTGCCGGTGGCTTCGTCGTGCACGCGCTGGCCGGCAAACGCGGGCAGGTAGCGCGCCACGGGGTGCGACAGCAGCAGGCGGCCTTCTTCCATGAGCATCATCGCCACCAGCGAGGCGATGGGCTTGGTCATGGAGTAGATGCGGAACACCGTGTCGGGCGCCATGGCGGGCACCGCCGATGCGGCGCTGGGCGGGCGCTGGTGGCCCACCGCCGTGTGCAGCACCGTATGGCCCTGGTGGTGGATGAGTGCCACGGCACCGGGCAGCAGGCCCTGGTCCACATGGGCTTGCAGCACGGAGCGCAGGCGGGCGAGGGCGGTGGGGTTCATGGCAGTGGGAAGTGGGTTTTGAGGCGATTTTGGCCGGTAGCGCTAGTGCATATTGCGCCGGTAGCTATCAAAAACAGAGCGAATCTGGCAGGCCGTGAATGCGGGTTTCAGTGCGTTGCACCGGCCGCGCGGCTGCGCTCCTGCTCCTGCAGCTCGCGCCACTGCACCTTGCCCGTGCCGGACTTGGGCAGGCTGTCCACCAGCTGCACGATGCGGGGGCTTTTGTAGGCGGCCATGTGTTCGTGGCTCCAGTCGATGATGGACTGCTCGCTCACCTGGCCTTTGAAGGCGTCGCGCAGCACGACCAGGGCCTTCACCGTCTCGCCCCGGCGCTCGTCGTGCGCGGCGATCACGCACACCTCCTGGATCGCAGGGTGGGCGTACATCATGGCCTCGACTTCGGCGGGCCAGACCTTGAAGCCCGAGGCGTTGATCATGCGTTTGAGCCGGTCCACCATGAAGAAGTAGCCATCTTCATCCACCTGCGCCAGGTCGCCCGTGCGCAAGAAGCGCTTGCCGTCCAGCGTGATAAAGCTATCGGCGGTGGCCTGCGGGTTGTTCCAGTAGCCCTGCATGACCTGCGGGCCATGCACCACGATCTCGCCAATCTCGCCGGGGGGCAGTTCGGCGAACGTGGCCGGGTCCACCACGCGCGCATCTACGTCGAACACCGGGATGCCCAGGCACTGCGGCTTGGGTCGGTGGGGCGGGTTGATGTGAGTGGCAGCCATGGTTTCAGACATGCCGTAGCCCTCCACGTAGTCGAGCCCGGTCAGGTCCTTCAGGCGCTGCGCCACGGCCTTGGGCATGGCGGCGCCGCCGCCGCGCATGGCCTGCAGGCTGCTGATGTCGTAGTCGGCGATGCGCGGGTTGGCCAGAAAGTCCACCACCATGGTCGAGATGGCCTGCCAGATGGTGACCCGGTAGCGCTGGATGAGCTGGGCGGCCGCGTCACGGTCCCAGCGCGGCAGCACGACCACGGTGGCACCCACAAACAGCGGCCCGTTCATGCTGCCCGACATGCCGGTGACGTGGAACAGCGGCAGCACCGTGAGGTAGGTTGAATCCTGCGTGCGCGAAAACCACTGCGCGCCGCCCACCAGCGTGCTCATGGTGCTGCGGTGCGTGTGCATGCAGCCCTTGGGGTGGCCGGTGGTGCCCGAGGTGTAGGGCATCACGCACAGGTCGTCGGGCCCGGTGGTGATGGGGCCGGGGGTGCGCTGCTGCGCCAGCATGTCGCTCCACAGCGTGACGCCGGGGGCATCAATGGCCTGGCGCGGTGCGCTGACGAACGCGGGCACGGGCAGGTCGGTGGGCACCTGCAGGTAGTCGCTGTACGCGGCCACGATGAGGTGCTGGAGCTTGCCCTCACCAGACTCCTCGCCCGCCACATCCACCAGCGGCTGCGCCTGCGCATGCAGGTCCTGCGGCACAAAGGCCACGGTGGCACCGCTGTCGTGCGCGTAGTGGCGCAACTCGTCCGTGCGGTTCATGGGGTTCACCGGCACCACCACCGCGTTGGCGCGCAGGATGCCGTAGAACGCCAGAATCCACTGAGGGCTGTTCTGCATGTACAGCAGCACCCGGTCGCCCGCCTTCACGCCACACACCTGCTGCAAGAAGCCCGCGATGTGCTCGGCTTGCTGCTGGAACTGGCGGAAGGTCACCAGCGTGTCGTAGAACACCAGAAAAGGCTTGTCCGGGTAGCGCGCAGCCGACACCTCGGCGTTGTGGAACAGATGGGTCTGCGGCAGCGTGAGGTGGCAGGGCAGGCCGGGCGGCCAATGGGCGAGGTGGCGGTCGGACATGGGTTACGGAACTCTGTGTTGGTTCGTGCAGGGTACAGGCCGGGCAAAACAGGGCGCAACCCAGGCGAGGGACGGCCAGCAAGGGCCGCCCCGCAGCAAAGGCCGTCGTCCCCCTGAGGGGGAAGGCGCGCAGCGCCTCAGGGGGCTCAAATCAAGCTGGCGCCACCATCCACCACGATGGACTCACCCGTGATGTGCCGCGAGGCGTTGGACGCCAGGAACACCACCGCGCCCTTGAGGTCCTCTTCGCCGCCAATGCGGCGCAGGGGGGTGCGCTCGATCATCGCAGGGCCCAGCTTTTCGATCAGGCCGCTGGCCATCTTGCTCGGGAAGAAACCGGGGCAGATCGCATTGACGCGAACGCCGTAGTGCCCCCATTCGGACGCCAGCGTGCGCGCAAAGTGCAGCGCTGCGGCCTTGGAGGTGTTGTAGGCAATGGTGTTCATGCCCGGGGGCGTGCCCTTGAGCGCGGCCACCGAGGCCGTGACGATGATCGAGCCCTTGCCGCGCGGGATCATGCAGCGCTTGCCCACTTCGCGTGACAGGAAGAACGGCGCGCTCACGTTCAGGTCCATCACCTTGTGCCAGGCGGCATCGGGGTAGTCCTCGGCCTTGGCGCCCCAGGTGGCACCTGCGTTGTTGACCAGGATGTCGATGGTGCCGAAGCGCTCGACCACCTGGTCTACCAGGCCGGGGATGTCCTCGGTCTTTTGCAGGTCGTTCACCACGGTCAGCACCTCGTAGCCCATGCCTTCCAGATGCTTCTTGGCCTCGGCCAGCTCATCGGCCTTGCGCGCGGTGATGGCGAGCTTGGCGCCCATTTCGCCCAGGGCCTCGGCCATCTGCAGGCCCAGGCCGCGCGAGCCGCCGGTGACCAGGGCCACCTGGCCGGTGAGATCGAAGAGTTGCTTGACGCTCATGGGAATCGCTTTCGTGAAGAGAGAAAAAGAAGAAAGTAAGGGGAGTTGCCACGCGCCGCCGAAGCTGCTGCTCGGGTGCTGGGGAGGAGAAGAGCGGGCGCAGGTGTGTGGTGCGGTGGCGGGGCAGGCTGCCTGGCGCTGCTCGGTGGCGGTGGGTCAGGCATCAGTGCTTCATGCTAGTCGCGGCCCGGGCCCCTGTAAAACCTGTGCTGTCACCTGCGAGATCGTGCGCCGGGTGGCGGTTGCGGGCACCGGTGAGGCCGCCCGGTTGTAAACATTGGCAAGTCTGTGCGCAGTGGTGTGGCCCGGGCCCGCGCGGCGGCGCTTGCGCTGAGCCCAGAAATGCGACATCTGCGCTCCAAAACAATGCAACAGGCGTTTACGGCTCTTTACAAAGCCGCAGCGTGGCGGGGGCATGGCCTGTGTACCTTCGGGCGCTTCGGGGCGTTGGTGGGGGATTGCTGCAGAGCCCACCGCCCGCCACCCACCTGCAAGGACACCTCCATGAACCTGACCGTACGACCCTCCACCTCCCTGGCCCCCGGTGCCGCCACCGCCCCTGCCGGGCCCGCCCTGAAATGGATGTGGGCCGCCATTGGTGTGCTGGGCGTGAGCGTGCTGGCGCTGGGCGCCACCCTGGTGTGGCAACAACAGCGCGCACCCGCTGTAGCCACCAACCCGGCCATGGCCCCCGCGCAGCTGGCCGCCGCGCCCCGTACGCCCGAGGCAGAAATTATTGAAGAAAAAAGGCCTTCTGCGCGCGACCAGTATGCCCAGTCAGCTATCAATACAGTAGCAAACGGCCGGGCACCCCAGGGCCAGGCTGCGCAGCGCCCAGCAGAGATGCCGGGCGGCCCGGGCGCCCCCCTGGGCGCAGGCCCCGCGCAGCCCGTGCGGGCGGCCGCACCGGTGTGCCGCAGCTGCGGCCGGGTCGAATCGGTGCAGGCCGTGCAACAAGCCGCCCCCGCCACGGGCGTCGGCGCAGTGGCCGGTGGCGTGCTGGGCGCCGTGGTGGGCAACCAGATCGGCAAGGGCAGCGGCCGCACCGCCGCCACCGTGCTGGGCGCTGTGGGCGGTGGTTATGTGGGCCACAAGGTCGAAGAGCGCACGCGCACCACCACCGTGTACCAGGTCGCCGTGCGCATGGAGGATGGCTCGCTGCGCCACTTTCAGCGCGCAGAACCTACCGCCGTGGGCACGCCCGTGGTGCTGCAGGGCAAGGGCTTCCGCGTGGACCAGGGCGGCTCGGCCCGTGCTGCAGACCCCTATGCCCAGCCGCAGCCGGGCACGGTGCGGGTGTCAGACACCTACTGAGCCAGGTACGGAAAAAACAAAGCCCGCTTTCGCGGGCTTTGTTTTTTTGTGTGCGGCGTGGGTTACAGCACCACCGGGATCTCGGTCGCGGGTGGTGTATTGCGGCTGCGTCCACAGCGCACCAGGCCGTCGATCATCACCATGCCGATGCCCGGGATGTCGCCCAGCTGCACGCTCTCCAGCAGCGTGGCGCCAGCCGTGTGCTGGGCGCGGTCCATGAACACAAAGTCCGCCGCGCGGCCCACCTCGATCAGGCCGCAGTTCAGGTTGCGGATGCGCGCCGTGTTGCCCGTGGCAAAGCAGAACACCAGTTCGGCGGGGATGTCGGCAAAGCTGGAGATGAGCGCAATCATGCGCAGCATGCCCAGTGGCTGCACGCCCGAGCCTGCAGGGCCGTCGGTGCCCAGAATCACGCGGTGCGGGCACTTGAGCTCGATGGCGGCGCGCGCGGCCTGGATGGCGATCTTCTCGTTGCCGTTGTGCACCAGCTCGATGGCACGCGACGACTTCTCGCACAGCTCGCACACATGCTTCCAGGGCAGCGAGGTGTGGCCGCCGTTGATGTGGCCGATCACGTCGGCATCGGCCTCCAGCACCACGTCCTTGTCGATCAGGCCCGAGCCCGGGATGGACGGGCCCCCCGTGTGGATGGTGCTCTGGATGCCGTGCTTGCGCGCCCAGGCCACCATCTCTTTGGCCTCGTAGCCCGCCTTGACGGAGCCCAGGCCCACTTCGCCCAGCAGCGTCACGCCCGCATCGGCCAGGTCCTTGAAGTCCTGCTCGGTCATGCCTTTCTCGATGACCGGGGCGCCTGCAATCACCTTCACACCGCCGGGGCGGAAGTTGTCGAACGAGCGCTGCGCGGTGATGGCCAGCGCCTTCAGGCCCACGATGTCCTTGGGCCGGCCAGGCAGGTGCACTTCGCCGGCCGAGACCATGGTGGTCACGCCGCCGTTCATGGTCGAGTCGATCCAGCCGATCTGGTTCTGGCGTGGTGTCCAGTCTCCGAACACAGGGTGTACATGGCTGTCGATCAGGCCCGGCGCCACGCAGGTCTGGCGTGCGTCGATCACGGTGTTGGCGTGGTCGGTGTCGCAATCCTTGTAGCGGCCCACGGCCACGATGAGGCCGTCATTCACCACGATGGTGTCGGCGTCGAGGATGGGGCGGTCCAGGTCGCCCGACAACAAAAGACCGATGTTCTGGATGACGACCTTGCCCGATTTGCCGCCTGCTGCTGCTTCTGCCATGGATTCTCCTCGTGGGGTGGTGGGCGGGGCGCCACGCGGCACCCCGCAGGGAAAAATCTCAGTTGATTCAGGCCGCTGCGACCCTGCCCTTGGGCAGGCTGGGGCCGGGCGCCACAGTGCGCAGCACGCTGTCGATGACAAACGATTCCCAGTGCGCCAGCGCGTCGGGCGTCTCCAGGTCTTCGCCCAGAAAGGCCGACAGCGTGTGCCGGTTGGACATGTAGAAGTAGCCCGTGGCGGCGATCAGCAGGTACACATCGCGCGCCGACACGTCCTTGCGAAACAGGCCCTGCGCCTGGCCGCTGTCGAGCACGCGGCGGATCACCTCGATGGCGGGTGACGAGTATTCACGGGCGCGCATCGACTTGGAGATGTGCTTGCCCTTGTGCAGGTTCTCGGTGTTGAGCAGCGTGATGAACTCGGGGTTCTTGCGGTAGTAGCCCACCACAAAGCGGATCACGGCCTGCAGCGCTTCCACCGGTTTGGCGGTGTCCAGGTCCAGTTTGGATTCCGCGTCGTTCATACGCCGGTAGGTTTCCTCCAGCACCTCAATGAACAGGCCTTCCTTGCTGCCGAAGTAGTAGTAAATCATCCGGTCGAAGGACTTGGCCGCCTTGGAGATTTTCTCCACGCTGCCGCCTTCGTAGCCGTAGCGGGCGAACACCTTGGTCGCCGCCTTCAGGATGTTGTCGCGCGTGGTCTGTGCGGCTTGCTCGCGCACGCCCGTCTTGCGGGCAGAGGCTGCGCGGGGGGACGCGGTCCGGGTCTTGGGTGGAGTGGCAGACATGGCGGGTCCTGGTGGATGGGGCGGGCCCCCAGGGCGGGGGCCGCCGGGGGTCACTGCTCTGCGAACGCGCGTTCGATCACGAAGTCACCCGGCTTCGTGGTGTTGCCTTCCTTGAAGCCACGCTCTTCCATCATGTGCTTGAGGTCGCGCAGCATCTCGGGGCTGCCGCAGATCATCACGCGGTCTTCCGCCGGGTTCAGCGCGGGCAGGCCCAGGTCGCGCGCCAACTGGCCGTTTTCGATCACGGTGGTCACGCGGCCCTGGTTCTTGAAGGGCTCGCGTGTCACGGTAGGGTAGTACTTGAGCTGCTTGCTGACCATCTCGCCCAGGAACTCGTGCTTGGGCAGCTCTTCGGTGATGTAGTCGTGGTAGGCCAGTTCCTTCACCTCGCGCACGCCGTGCACCAGGATGACTTCCTCGAACTTCTCGTAGGTCTCGGGGTCGCGCATCAGGCTCAGGAACGGGGCCACGCCCGTGCCGGTGGAGAGCATGTACAGGCGCTTGGCGGGCAGCAGGTAGTCGATCAGCAGGGTGCCCGTGGGCTTCTTGCCCACCACGATCGTGTCGCCCACCTTGATGTGCTGCAGGCGCGAGGTCAGCGGGCCGTCGGGCACCTTGATCGACAGAAATTCGAGGTGCTCTTCGTAGTTGGCGCTGGCGATGCTGTAGGCGCGCAGCAGGGGTTTGCCGTTTTCGCCACGCAGGCCAATCATCGTGAAATGGCCGTTGGAGAAGCGCAGCGCGGTGTCGCGCGTGGTGGTGAAGGAGAAAAGGCGGTCCGTCCAGTGGTGGACGGACAGGACGCGTTCTTCAAGAAAGGCGCTCATGGTGCGTTAGATGGAAAAGTTGGAAACAAATAAGAAATCTGGCTGAAGCTGGCTCAGATTCAGGGCCTCAAACGCTCTAAAGCGCAATGTTCAGGCCTGAAAGCTTGTGGCTCACAACCCTCCATTGTTCCGCATCTGGCAAAGCCGCTTTTCTTTTGGTGATTGTGGGCAGCGTGGGCGCCAGTTTTTTGTTGAACTGCAGAAAGATTTCCATGCCCTCGGGCAGGTCGTCTTCGGCATAGATGGCGTTGGCCGGGCACTCCGGAATGCACACCGCGCAGTCGATGCATTCGTCGGGGTCAATCACCAGGTACTCCGGCCCTTCCTTGAAGCAATCGACCGGGCACACATCGACGCAGTCGGTGTACTTGCACCGAATGCATGCGTCCGTCACAACGTGCGTCATTTTGGGGCTCCTCGTGCACCGTTTTTGGGGGTGCGAAAACACCATTGCAGAGTCTGGTTGATTCCGCTACATTGACATCAAATGTAGTGTTCACAACATTTAAGTTAAGTGAATGCTACACAAAATGCAAAGCGCATACAAGCACTTGCAGCAAAGCAATGAATGGGTTGCCACGATGACTGAACACACCAAGACCGATGGGCTGCCGGGCATGGATGCGCCGGAGCTGCCGCAGGTGCTGGAGCGCGCCCGGCCGCGCAATGAGCGCATGAACGCTGCCAAGGTCGAGTGCAATGCGTGCCCGGTGCTGTGCCAGATCTCCGAAGGCCGCGCAGGCGCTTGCGACCGCTACGCCAACCAGGCGGGCGTTCTGGTGCGGCTGGACCCGGTGGTGTTGCTGCGCAAGACGCTGGAGGCGGGCGAGGCCACGCTGGTGCCATTTGCGGGCCGCGCCACAGCAGCAGGGGGTGCAGAAACCGAGGCGGCTCCAGAATCCGCATGGAACGGCGACCTGCTGCTGTCGGAAGAGGTGTTCGTGACGGGCGTGGGCTCGTCCACCACCTACCCCGACTACAAGCCTGCGCCCTTCATCGTGGGCTCCCAGACCGATGGCGTGGACATGGTGACGGTGGTCACTGAGGGCATCTTCAGCTACTGCAGCTTCAAGGTGAAGATCGATACCGACCGCTTCCTTGGCTCCGAGCAGGCCAACGTGCGTTGCAAGGGCGAGGTGGTGGGCCATGTGACCACGGCGGAATACGGCTCGCAGATGCTGTCGCTGGGCGGTGTGCACCACCTCACGGGCGGCACCAAAAAAGAAGGCCGTATCACCGCCGAGATGATGCAGGCCCTGGGCAACAAGCAGGCGGTGGAGTTCACCATCGACGGCGGCTCGCAGCTCGTGATCCAGGCCGGGCGTGCGCCCATCGTCAACGGTGTGGCCGAGCAGCGCATGCGCGTGGGCTGCGGCTCGGCGGCCATTGGTATCTTTGCGCGCCAGTTCTTCGGCCATGCCGACGAGGTGGTGGTGGTGGACGACCACATCACCGGTGTGCTCACCGAACACCAGGCGGGCCGTTGCCTGGACATGAAGCCCTCGGGCATCCAGATGCGCGGGCGCAAGTCCACGCCGGGCCGCTACTTTCAGGTGGCCAACCCGGGCACCGGCTGGGGGGGCACCGACATTGCCGACCCCCTGTCCATCATCGAGGGCTGGGACGAATCCGTCGCCTGGCCGGGGTTGCGCCTCTTGATGACCTCCACCACGGGGGAGCACGCCTCCTGGTACGTGCTGGACGAGCAACTGAATCCGGTGGAAGCCGAGATGCCCGTCGAGGTGCGCCGCATCGTGGACCGCATCGGCGAAAACTGCGAGCCTTCGCTGGCGTCTGTGCTGTTCCTCGGCGGTGCGGGCGGCAGCCTGCGCGCAGGGGTCACCGAGAACCCGGTGCTGCTCACGCGCTCCATCAAGAATGCGCTGGTCAATGTGACCTGCGGCGGTGCCCCCGCCTATGTGTGGCCGGGCGGCGGTATCACCGTGATGGCCGACGTGCTGCGCATGCCGGACAACAGCTTTGGCACTGTGCCCACGCCCGCCATCGTGGCGCCCATCGAGTTCAGCATGCGCCGCGCGGACTACGAAGCGCTGGGCGGGCACACCGAACAGATCCGCAGCCTGCGCGACGTGCTGGAGCGCGGCGCGTGGCACAACGACGGTGCACCGCAGGCGCGTGTGTGGCAAGCCCTGCCCGCCGCCAACCCGTGGCCGCTGGGTCGTCCTCCCCTGCTGGGCTGAGTGAGCCGTGCTGTGAACGCTTGCCGCAATCTCCTGTCCGACGGCCGCTGGCATTTCCAGCACGGGCCGATGGACCTCATCCTGGAGGCCGAAGGGGCGCGCGACGCCGTGGCCCAGGCGCACGAGCGTGCGTGGCAGCGCTTTGAAGGGCTGCTACAGGAGCTGGTGAATGAACTCCCCGGCCTGCGGGCGCCGGTGGGTGCGCGCTGCGCGGTGCAGGGCGTGGTGGCGCGCCGCATGTGGGCCGCCTGCAGCCCCTACCGCGCAGGCTTCATCACGCCGATGGCGGCGGTGGCGGGTGCGGTGGCGCAGGAGATTCTGGCCTGCTACGACCAGCAGGGCATAGACCGCGCCTGGGTCAATAACGGGGGCGACATTGCGCTGCACCTGGCGCCCGGCCAGTCGGTCGCGGTGGGGGTTTACGCGGATATCGCTGCACTGAGCGCTGCACAGTTGCGCAACGGTTTGGTGCTGGACGGGCAGATCCGCATCGACAGCGCCATGCCGGTGCGCGGTGTGGCCACCAGCGGCTGGCGGGGGCGCAGCCAGTCGCTGGGCATTGCCGACAGCGTGACGGTGCTGGCGCGCACGGCGGCGCAGGCCGATGCGGCGGCGACCATCGTGGCGAACGCGGTGGATGTGGCCGATGCGCGGATTGTGCGCAGGCCCGCGTGGCAGGTGCGGGACGATAGTGACCTGGGGGCCATTCCTGTCACCGTGGATGTTCCTGCCTTGCCTGAAGAGTTGGTGCGCTGCGCCCTGCACCAGGGGCTGCAAAAAGCGCAAGAATTGCAGTCCAGCGGCCTGTTGTGGTTCGCGCTGCTGGCATGCCAGGGGCAGTGGATGGCGACCTCCGCGCCCCAGACGCTGGCGGATACGGTGTGGCCCCAGCGGGCAGCGGTGGAATCGGAAGTTGGTTCAGTATTTGCTTAACGAATTGCACAGGTCTCCAGAATGATCCAGATACGACGCGTTTTCACCCATCTTGAGGAAATCCGGCACGAATTCGGGCCGGTGGCCGATGTGCCGCTGCTGCGTGGTGCCATCGGCGCGGTGCTGACCAACCCGTTTGCGGGGCGGTACGAGCCTGACATCCTCCCCATGATGGACGCGCTGCAGGATGTGGGGCTGGACATGGCCCAGCGCCTCCTGAAGGCCATGGCCGTGCCCGCCGAGCGCATCGAGACCTACGGCAAGGGCGCCATCGTGGGCGCGGCCGGTGAGCTGGAGCATGGCGCGTTGTGGCATGTGCCCGGTGGCTACGCCATGCGCGAACTGCTGGGCTGGAAGGGCGACCGCAACGCCTACGCTAAGGGCCAGGCCGAAGAGAAGACAGGGCAGCCCGCCAACGCGCTGTCCATCGTGCCCTCCACCAAGAAAGTGGGCGGCCCCGGTGCAGCGCTGGATGTGCCGCTCACGCACATCAACGCCAGCTATGTGCGCAGCCATTTCGATGCGATCGAGGTGCGCGTGCCCGGTGCGCCCGCATCGGACGAAATCGTCTTCATCCTGGCCGTGTCCACAGGTGCCCGCATCCATGCCCGCGTTGGCGGCCTCAAGGCTGCAGACATCAGCCAGTGGAACGGCTTGCGCTGACCGGCTGCCCCCTAAGACTCAAGGAGACCCCCACATGTCCGCCAAGATCCGCAAGATCATTGTTCAAACCGACGAAATCCGCGTGGAGATGGGCCGCGAGGTGGTGCCGCCCGTGCGCAAGGCGCTGGCCATGGCCGTCATCGAGAACCCCTGCGCAGGCCGCTATGTCGAGAACCTCGACGAACTGGTTGCCATCGGCGAAGATCTGGGCGCGCTGCTGGGCGCACGCTGCGTTGCCGCCCTGGGCATTGAACCTGGCCAGGCCCATAGCTACGGCAAGGCCGCCATCGTGGGCGAGGCGGGCGAGCTGGAACATGCCGCAGCCATCCTGCACCCCAAGCTGGGCGCGCCCTTGCGCGTGGCAGTTGAGAAGGGCGCCGCCCTGGTGCCGTCCAGCAAGAAGATCGGCGGCCTGGGCACGGCCATCGACGTGCCCCTGGGCCACAAGGATGCCGCCTATGTGCGCAGCCACTTCGACGCCATGGAGGCCCGTGTGGCCGACGCACCACGTGCCAACGAAATCGTGGTGGCCATCGTCGTGACCGACAGCGGTCGCCCGCTGGCCCGCATTGGCGGCCTCCAGGTTTCCGAGATCAAAGGTGTGGATGGCCTGCGCTGAGCTGAACACAGAGCACGCACTACCATCCCGAGCAGTCTTTTCCACCCCCTCACCAACCCACCCTTCAGGAGTTTCCCCATGACGATGCGACGAAACCTCATGCGTGCCACGGCCGCAGCCGCGCTGGCATTCACGCTGGCCCCTGTGGTGCACGCCCAGGATGTCATCAAGATTGGCGAGATCAACAGCTACAAGGCGCAGCCCGCCTTCCTGGAGCCCTACAAGAAGGGCATGGAACTGGCGGTGGACGAGATCAACGCATCGGGCGGCGTGCTGGGAAAGAAGGTCCAGCTCGTCATCCGCGATGACAACGCCAACCCCGGCGATGCCGTGCGCGCTGCCGAAGAACTGGTGTCGCGCGAAAAGGTCGATGTACTCACCGGCTCGTTCCTCTCGCACATCGGGCTGGCGCTGACTGACTTTGCCAAGCAAAAGAAGTTCTTCTTCCTGGCCGGCGAGCCGCTGACGGACAAGATCGTCTGGCAGAACGGCAACCGCTACACCTACCGCCTGCGCCCCTCCACCTACATGCAGGTGTCGATGATGGTGCCCGACGCTGCAGCGCTCAAGAAAAAGCGCTGGGCCCTGGTGTACCCCAACTACGAATACGGCCAGTCGGCTGTCGCCACGTTCAAGCAACTGCTCAAGGCCGCACAGCCCGATGTGGAGTTTGTGGCCGAGCAGGCGCCGCCCCTGGGCAAGGTCGATGCGGGCAGCGTGGTGCAGGCTTTGGCCGACGCGAAGCCCGACGCGATCTTCAACGTGCTCTTTGGTGCGGACCTGTCCAAGTTCGTGCGCGAAGGAAACACGCGCGGCCTGTTCCAGGGCCGTGAGGTGGTCAGCCTGCTGACCGGCGAGCCCGAATACATGGACCCGCTCAAGGACGAAGCGCCCAACGGCTGGATCGTCACCGGCTACCCCTGGTACGGCATCCAGACGCCTGAGCACAAGGCCTTCCAGACCGCCTACCAAGCCAAGTTCAATGACTACCCGCGCCTGGGCTCCATCGTGGGCTACAGCGCCATCAAGTCGCTGGCCGAAGGCATGAAGAAGGCGGGCTCTACCGACACCGAAAAGCTCGTGGCCGCGTTCAAGGGCCTGCAAGTGCCCACACCGTTTGGCCCCATCGTGTACCGGCCTGAAGACAACCAGTCCACCATGGGCGGTTATGTGGGCCGCACCAAGAACGAAGGTGGCAAGGGCGTGATGGTGAACTACCGCTACGTGGATGGCGCGAAGGTCCAGCCCTCGAACGACGAAGTCAAGAAAATGCGCCCCGCCGACTGACGGCCGCGCAAAGCCGGGGAGGGTGTCCTCCCCGCCCACTGCCCCTGATCTCTGAACCATTGCGCAGGCGCCGACCTGCAGGGATGGACCTTGCCGTGACCCCGAAGGATGTGGAATGAGTTTTTCGAGTTTTATCGTTCAGCTGCTCAACGGACTGGCTGGTGCGTCCTCGCTGTTCCTGGTGGGGGCCGGGCTCTCGCTGATCTTCGGTGTCACGCGCATCGTCAACTTTGCGCATGGCTCGTTCTTCATGGTCGGCATCTATGTGGCCTATTCGCTCGTGGCCAAGCTGGGCACCGGCCTGGGCTTCTGGCCCGCGCTACTGCTCGCGGCCGTGGCCGTGGGGGTGCTCGGTGCGGTGGTGGAGGTAGTGCTACTGCGCCGCATCTACAAGGCGCCCGAGCTGTTCCAGCTGCTGGCCACGTTTGCGCTGGTGCTGGTCATCAAGGATGCCGCGCTGTGGTTCTGGGGGCCAGAAGAATTGCTGGGCCCACGTGCGCCGGGGCTGTCGGGCTCGGTCAACATCCTGGGGCGGCAGTTCCCTTCGTATGACCTGTTCCTGATCGTCGTGGGCCCGGTGGTGCTGGGCCTGTTGTGGCTGCTGCTCACCCGCACACGCTGGGGCACGCTGGTGCGCGCTGCTACGCAAGACCGCGAAATGGTCAGCGCCCTGGGCGTGAACCAGGCCTGGCTGTTCACGGCGGTGTTTGCCCTGGGCGCGCTGCTGGCGGGCCTGGGCGGTGCGTTGCAGCTGCCGCGCGAGCCCGCCACGCTGGAGATGGACCTCAACACCATCGGCGCCGCGTTTGTGGTGGTTGTGGTGGGGGGCATGGGCTCCATTCCGGGCGCCTATGTCGCAGCCCTGTTGATCGCCGAGATCAAGGCCATCTGCATCTGGCTGGGTGTGGTGGACATCTTTGGCGTCAGCGTGTCGTTCTCCAAGCTCACGCTGGTGGTGGAGTTTCTGGTGATGGCGGTGGTGCTGGTCTGGCGCCCCTGGGGCCTCATGGGCAAGCCGCAGGGCGTGAGCCGCAACACCGGCCTGCCCGAGGCGCCGCTGCGCCAGCCCGAGCGCTGGTTCAAGCTGGGTGGCGCAGCCCTGGTGGCCGTGCTGGTGGTGCTGCCGCTGCTGACCACGGGCTCGCCATACCTCACGGTGCTGATGATCGACCTGCTGATTGCCGCGCTGTTTGCGGCCAGCCTGCACTTCATCATGGGCCCGGCAGGCATGCATTCGTTCGGCCACGCAGCCTACTTTGGCCTGGGCGCCTATGCCGCAGCGCTGTTGGTGCGCTCGGCGGGCATCCCGATGGAGCTGGCGCTGGTGCTGGCGCCGCTGGCGGCGGCGGCGGGCGCGCTGCTCTATGGCTGGTTCTGCGTGCGCCTGTCGGGCGTCTACCTGGCCATGCTGACGCTGGCGTTTGCCCAGATCACCTGGGCCATCTGCTACCAGTGGGACGGCTTCACGGGCGGCAGCAATGGCCTCACGGGCGTGTGGCCGGCCGAGTGGCTGTCGGACAAGCGCAACTACTACTACCTCACGCTGGCCCTGGTGGTGGGCGGTGTGCTGTTGTTGCGCCGCGTTTTGTTCTCGCCGTTTGGTTATGCGCTGCGGGCAGGGCGGGATTCCGTGCTCCGGGCCGATGCCATTGGCATTGATGTCAAGCGCATGCAGTGGACGGCTTTCGTGATCGCCGGGCTGTTTGCGGGTCTGGGCGGCGCACTGTTCGCGTTCTCCAAGGGCAGCATCTCGCCCGAGACGCTGCATGTGGGGCGTTCGGTGGATGGCTTGGTGATGGTGCTGCTGGGCGGCATCCAGACGCTGGCGGGCCCCGTGGTGGGCGCCGTCACTTTCACCTGGCTGCACGACACCGTGGCGCGCAACACCGACTACTGGCGCGCCATGCTGGGCGCCATCATCCTGATCCTGGTGCTGCTGTTCCCGCAGGGTATTGCGGGTGCCATCAAGCAGATCTTCGACAACAAGCGCGAAGCCAAGAACATGAAGGAGGGCACGGCATGAGCCTGCTCAAAGTCTCTGGCCTGGGCAAGTCCTTTGGCGGCGTGAAGGCGGTGGATGGCATCCACTTCGAGCTGGCTGCCGGCGAGCTGCTGGCGCTGATCGGCCCCAATGGCGCGGGCAAGTCCACCACCTTCAACATGGTCAACGGTCAGCTGCCTGCCGATGCAGGCTCCATCCAGCTCAATGGCCAGGAGCTGGTGGGCCGCAAGCCGCGCGACATCTGGCGCATGGGCGTGGGCCGCACTTTTCAGATCGCTGAAACCTTTGCATCGCTCACGGTGGTGGAGAACGTGCAAATGGCACTGATCTCCAACGACAACCGCCTGTTTGCGATGTGGCGCAAGGCGGCAGACCACAAGCGCGACGAGGCCCTGGCGCTGCTGGACCAGGTGGGTATGAAGTCGCAGGCCGACCGCCCCTGCAGCGTGCTGGCCTATGGCGATGTGAAGCGCGTGGAGCTGGCCATCGCCATGGCCAACGCGCCGAAGTTGCTGCTCATGGACGAGCCCACCGCTGGCATGGCGCCCAAGGAGCGCAACGAGCTGATGGCGCTCACCAAGCAGCTGGTGATCGACCGCAACATGGCCGTGCTGTTCACCGAACACAGCATGGACGTGGTGTTTGCTTATGCCGACCGCATGATCGTGCTGGCGCGCGGGCGCCTGATTGCCGAAGGCAAGCCACTGGAGCTGCGCGACCACCCCAAGGTGCAGGAGGTCTACTTCGGCACCGGCAAGACCTTCGAGAAAAAAACGGCAGCCGCTGCTGCAGAGGCCGCATGAGCATGACGACCAACGAACCCAAAGAGCTGCTGCTGCAGGCCCAAGGGCTGCAGGCCTGGTATGGCGCGGCGCAAATCCTGTATGACGTGGACCTGGATGTGCATCGGGGCGAAGTCGTGGCCCTGATGGGCCGCAACGGCGCAGGCAAATCCACCACGCTCAAGACGCTGATGGGTATGCTGGCCAAACGCAAGGGCCAGATCCAGTTCATGGGCCGGGACATCTCCAAAAGCGACCCGCACGATGCCGCGCGCCTGGGCCTGGGCTTTGTGCCCGAAGACCGCCGCGTGTTCACCGACCTCACGGTGATGGAGAACCTGGAGGTAGGCCGCCAACCCGCCCGCACCTGGCCCGACGGCACGGCCGCCCCGGTGTGGACGCCCGAGCGCCTGTTCAAGCTCTTCCCCAACCTGGGCGAGATGCCCCAGCGCCCCGGCGGTCGCATGAGTGGCGGCGAGCAGCAGATGCTCACCGTGGCGCGCACGCTCATGGGTAACCCCTATCTGGTGCTGCTGGATGAGCCCTCCGAAGGCGTGGCCCCTGTGATCGTGGAGCAGATGGCGCACATGATCCTGGAGCTGAAGGAGCAGGGCGTGAGCATTCTGCTGTCCGAGCAGAACATGCACTTTGCCGAACTGGTCTCCGACCGCGCCTATGTGCTCGAAAAGGGCCAGATCCGCTACCAGGCCAGCATGGCCGAGCTGGCCGCCAACGACGAGGTGCGGCGCGCCTACCTCAGCGTCTGACCCCCGCTGCCAACGCGCACCTGTGGTGTGTGGCCCACGTGTGCCGTTGGTTACAAAAAACACCTCTGCAAGCACTTGCACGAAGTTTGTGCTCCCACGGAAACTTTGCCTTTTGATGTAAGGAGCACTACATGAAGTGTCGAGGAGTGGAGGATGGATGCATCGACCGCCGCAGCGCCATGGTGGGCCTGGCGGCGGCAGGGATGGCATGGGCAGGCCTGGCAGCTGCCGAGACCGGGGTGACGGACACCCGCATCAAGGTAGGCCAGTCGGCCGTGTTCACCGGCCCGGCCAAGGATTTCGGGGTGGACTACAAGGCGGGCATTGCGCTGGCGTTCGACAAGGTGAACAAGACCGGCGGCGTGAACGGGCGCACGCTGGAGCTGGTGTCGCACGACGACGCCTACGAGCCCAAGAAGACGGCCGAAAACACCGCCAAGCTCATTGACGAAGACAAGGTCTTCGCCCTGATCGGCTACGTGGCCACCGGCAACCTCATCGCCGCCATGCCCCTGGCAGAGAAGGCCGGCGTGCCCATGTTCGCGCCGCTGGTGGGCACCACGTCATTCCGCACTACGCACAACCGCTACCTGTTCCACGTGCGCGCCAGCTATGAGGCCGAGCTGCGCAAGATCGTGGGCCACCTCGCCACACTGGGCATCAACAACATCGCCGTCATCTACCAGAACAGCGCATTTGGCAAATCCAACCTCGACACCTGCCTGCAGATCGCCCAGGGCCTGAAGGTCAAGGTGGTCGATTCCGTGCCCATGGAGATCGCCGCCACCGACGCCAAGCCCCAGGTGGCGCAGCTCACCAAAGCCCAGCCGGGCGCGGTGGTGATGATCATGGCGGGCAAGATGGTGGAGGTGTTCCTGCGCGACTACCGGGCGGCGGGCGCGGCATCGCCGCTGTACACCATCTCGGTGGGCATCACTGACGCACCGGGCTCGGCGCAGCGCCTGAACGGCGGCATCGAAGGGCTGGTCACGGCCAGCATCGTGCCCTCGCCGCAGGCCAGCCGCATGGGTATCGTGGCCGACTACCGCAAGGACCGTGCGGACGCGGGCGAGAAGATCGACAGCTACACCATGCTGGAGGGCTACATCGCCGCCCGCGTGTTTGTGGAAGGCGTCAAACGCGCAGGCAAGGCGCTCACGCGTGAAGGCTTCATCAAGGCCATGGAAGACATGGGCACCACCAAGATCGGCGACTTTCCGTTGCAGTACGGCCCGAACAACCACAACGGCTCCAACTTTGTGGACCTGGAGATGTACACACGCAGCGGGTCGCTGCGACGCTGAGAGCACCCCACCGAGACATGCACGCGCCCGCTTCACTCTCCCCGGTCGTTGTCAATGGCCAGCCGTTTGCCCTGCCGCCGAGCACCTTGGCCAGCGCCACGCTGCTGCATGTGCTGCGCAACGACCTGTCGCTCAACGGCCCCAAATACGGCTGCGGCCTGGGGCAGTGCGGGGCGTGCACGGTGCTGGTGGATGGCATTGCAGCGCGGGCCTGCGTGATCCCGGCGCAGGGCGTGGCGGGCCGCGAGGTGACCACGCTGGAAGGGCTGCCCGGGCGCTGCAGCCGCGCAGAAAGACTTCACCCGGTGCAGCAGGCCTTTGTGGATGAGCAGGCCGCGCAGTGCGGCTACTGTCTCAACGGCATGGTGATGATGGCTGTGGCCTTGCTGGAGCGCAATCCTGACCCCGACGAAGCCGCCGTGCGCCGCGAGCTGTCGGGCAACCTTTGCCGCTGCGGCACACATGTCGAAATCATCCGCGCCGTGCTGCGCGCGGCGGGGCTGATGCGCGAGGCGCAGGCATGAACACGCCTCCATCCCTGCGCGCCCACAGCCCGCTCACCCGCGCCGACTTCCATGCCGCCCAGGGCGTGCTGCTGGTGGTGCGCAACCCACCGCCCGCACCGCCGCCCGTCAAGGGCCAGCCCGCGCTGGTGGCGGGCAACCCGGCCGAGGGCGTGGAGATACTGATCGCCGTGTGGGACGACGGCAGCGTGACCGCACTCAACGGCCATGTGGACCTGGGCACCGGCATCCGCACCGCACTCGCGCAGATCGTGGCCGAAGAACTCGATGTGCCGCTGGCGCAGGTGAACATGGTGCTGGGCGACACCACACGCGCGCCCAACCAGGGCGCCACCATTGCGAGTGCATCCATCCAGATCCACGCCAAGCCCTTGCGCACCGCTGCCGCGCAGGCGCGCCACTGGCTGGTGGCGCAGGCCGCAGAGCGGCTGGGCGTGCCAGTGGATCAATTGCAGGTGCGTGCGGGTGTGGTGCAGGTCACTGCAGACCCGTCGCGCCAAGTGGCCTACGGCGCGCTGCTGGCGGGCGCGCACACCACGCTGGAGCTGGTGGACGCCACGACCACCAAGGCCGCCGCCGATTACACCGTGGTCGGCCAGTCCGTGCCGCGCGTGGACATCCCCGCCAAGGTCAGCGGCGAGCTGGTGTTTGTCCACGACATGCGCGTGCCCGGCATGCTGCACGGCCGTGTGGTGCGCCCGCCGTATGCGGGGGCCGACCACGGCGACTTCATCGGCAACACGCTGGAATCGGTGGACCAGCAGTCCATCGCCCACATCCCCGGCATCCGCGCCGTGGTGGTGATCCGCGACTTTGTGGGCATCGTCGCCGAGCGCGAAGAACAGACCGAGCAGGCGCTGCGCGATCTGAAGGTGCGCTGGAAGGACTGGCCCGGCTTTCCGCGCCAGGACAGCACCGAGGCGCTGGAAAAAGCCATCCGCGCCAACCCCGCCACGCAGCGCCGCCTGGTGGACGAGGGCGATGTGGAGGGCGCCCTGGCCGCGTTGTCTGCCGACGGCCAGCCCATGCCGCGCACCTACGTGTGGCCCTACCAGATGCACGGCTCCATCGGCCCGTCCTGCGCGGTGGCCGAATGGCGCAGTGATGACAGCACGGGCCGCCCACGCATGACCGTGTGGGCGGGCACGCAAAACCCCCATGTGCTGCGCGCCGACCTGGCCCGCCTGATGAGCCTGCCCGATGTGGACATCGACCTCATCCGCATGGAGGCTGCAGGCTGCTACGGCCGCAACGGTGCCGACGACGTGGCCGCAGACGCCGCTCTGCTCTCGCGCGCCGTGGGCGCCCCAGTGCGCGTGCAGCTCACGCGCGAGCAAGAACATTTGTGGGAGCCCAAAGGCACGGCCCAGCTGATGCAGGTGCGCGGCGGGCTCAATGCCGACGGCTCCGTGGCGGCGTATGACTTTGAAACGTCCTACCCCTCCAACGGCGCGCCCACGCTCGCCCTGCTGCTCACCCGCACCATCGAGCCCGTGGCCCAGGCCTACGAGATGGGCGACCGCACCGCGCGCCCGCCCTACCAGTACGACAACCTGCGCGTGGCCGTCAACGACATGCCGCCCATCGTGCGTGCATCGTGGCTGCGCGGCGTGTCGGCCCTGCCCAATTCGTTTGCGCACGAGTCGTATGTGGACGAACTGGCCACGGCGGCGGGCGTGGACCCGGTGCAGTTTCGCCTGCAACTGCTCAACGACCCGCGCGCCGCCGAGCTGGTGCAGGCCACGGCCGAGAAGGCGGGCTGGATTCGCCGCACCGGCCCGCAGCAGCGCCCGCTGGATGGTGACTGGGTGCAGGGCCAGGGCTTTGCCTATGCCCGCTACATCCACAGCAAATGGCCCGGCTTTGGCGCCGCCTGGGCGGCCTGGGTGGCCGATGTGGAGGTCAATAAAAAGACCGGCGAGGTGCACGTGCGCCGCGTGGTGGTGGGGCACGATGCGGGCCTGATGGTGAACCCCGCCGGTGTGGAGCAGCAGGTGCACGGCAACGTGCTGCAGACCACCAGCCGCGCGCTCAAGGAGCAGGTGACGTTCGAGCCCGTCAAGCAGGCCGTGGACAACCGCGAATGGGGCAGCTACCCCATCCTGAGCTTCCGCGAGGTACCCGTCATCGAGGTCATGCACATGCCCCGGCAGGACGAGGCGCCGCTGGGCTCGGGCGAGTCGTCTTCCGTGCCGGGCACAGCCGCCATTGCCAACGCGATTTTTGATGCGACCGGCGTGCGCTTCCGTGCGCCGCCGTTCACGCCCGAGGTGGTGCGCGCCGGGCTCAACCCCTTGCCCGGCGGCGCAGGCGAGGCGGCTGCAGGCAGCACCGCACCCACCGAGCAGGCCGAGGTATTGCCCACGCTGGAGCTGCCCGCGCCCACCGTGCCCGCCAGCGCCACATGGCCCGCCAAACGCAGCCCCTGGGCCCGCGCGCTCGCTCTTGTCGCTGGTGGTATCGCCATGGGCGCAGCGCTGCTGGGCTGGCGCCCCTCCATCGCGCCCGTGGTGCAGACGGCAGGTGCGTCGGTCTACAACGCCGCCACCATCGAGCGCGGCCGCCTGCTGGCCGCTGCGGGTGACTGCGCGGTGTGCCACACCGCCCCCGGCGGCACGCCCAACACGGGCGGCCGCGCCATGGAAACGCCCTTTGGCAAGGTCTACACCACCAACCTCACGCCCGACGCCGAAACCGGCATCGGCCAGTGGTCCTTCAGCGCCTTCCAGCGCGCCATGCGCGAAGGCATCTCGCGCGACGGCAAGCACCTGTACCCCGCGTTCCCCTACACATCGTTCGCCAAGATGAGCGACGACGACCTGACCGCGCTGTACGCCTACCTCATGGCCCAGCCCGCCGTCCGGGCCGAGGTGCCGAAGACCGAGTTGACCTTCCCCTTCAGCGTGCGCCCCCTCATGGCGGGCTGGAACGCGCTGTTCCACGACGCCAAGCCGTTCAAGCCCGACCCGACCCGCCCCCCCGAATGGAACCGGGGCGCCTACCTGGTGCAGGGCGTGGGCCACTGCGGCGCCTGCCACACGCCGCGCAATGCGCTGGGGGCCGAGCTGGGCGGGGCGGCGTTCCTCTCGGGCGCCATGGTGGATGGCTGGGAGGCGCCTGCGCTCACCGGCCTGTCGAAGGCGCCCGTGCCCTGGACGGCCGATGCGGTGTATGGCTACCTGCGCCACGGCCACAGCCCGCAGCACGGCAGCGCCTCCGGCCCCATGGCGCCCGTGGTGCGCGAGCTGGCGCATTTGCCTGACGAAGACATCCGCGCCATGGCAAGCTACCTGGCCTCGTTCACCGCGACAGACGCTGCTACCCAGCCAGCCACACAGCCTGTGTCTGACCCGCAGCAGCGCGCCCAAGCCGCCGTGGCCCAGGCCGCCGCGCGGGCCCCGCAGCCCGGCCAGGCCCAGCGTTTGTTCGACGGCGCCTGCGCCGCCTGCCACCACGACGGCGACGGGCCCAAGCTGCTGGGCGTGAACGTGCCCCTGGCGCTCAACAGCAACCTGCACAGCGACCGGCCCGACAACCTGCTGCAGGTCATCGTGCACGGCATCCGCGAGCCCGCCACGCGGGACATCGGCTTCATGCCCGGCTTCGGCCACGCGCTCAGCGACGCGCAGATCACCGAGCTGGCGGGCTACATGCGCCAGCGCTACGCCCCCGGCCGCCCGGCGTGGCGCGATGTGCCCGAGGCGTTGGCGCGAGTGCGGGCGGGGCCTGCGCATCCTTAGACGGTTCTGTCGATCCCCCAGGCCATGTCTGGGGGATCGTCAACACGGTTTTGAAGCCTTTTGGTGCTGATGCGCTAGTGGAATATACGCAAGCAGCTATCAAAATTGGAGCAACTGCAGGCCCCGTGTTCAGCCCGACAATCAGGCTGCACCACCGCCCAGACACCATGACACCTGTCGCTGCCCTGCCATCGCACAGCGCCCTGCGCACCCCGCACCGGCGCGAGCAGCGTATCGGCGGCGCCGCAACGCTGGCCCTGTGTTGCCTGGCCCTCACGGCCTGCGGGCCGGATGTGCAGGGGTCGCCCAAGCCGCCCCAGTCGTTTGGCCCCGTGCAGAGCAGCTGGTTCGGCTGCCCGTCCCTGCAAGGGGTGTACGCCTGGCCGCCGGTGGAGCCCGGTGGTGTGCGGGGCAGCCTGCCGTTTTTCACCGGCTCGCCGGAGATGCAGGTCTGGGTGCAGGAGCAGCGCGGCGAAACCACGCTGCGCACGCGCACCGTCAACCGCGCGCGCAACGTGCGCACCTCGCTCACCCGGCAGTGGAGCCTGGTCACCTACAGCGGCGCGCAGACCCGCTGCAGCTCCGGCATGCTCGACCTGGCTCCGCAGACCGCGCCGTCCGGCAACGAGCCGGGGACCTCTGGCGTGCTGCAGGGGTTCAGGCTGGCGTTGCTCAAAGACGGCGGCCTGGCCGTGGGCAAGCGCACCCTCAGCACGGGCAACAAGGGCTCGTACTTCTCGTGGGGTGGGCAGTCCTACGGCAGCTACGACGCGCCTGATGTGGAGACCTGGACCTGGTTCAAGCTGGCCCGCACCGCTGCGGGGGATAGCGAGCCGCCGGTCATCGACGCCTACGTGCCCGGGGCGACCTCCCCCTAGGCTTTTTGATTGCGGAGCGGCGCGCGAAAAAAGCCGCGAACTTCCCCTTTTATTGCGCCACCGCCTGCGCTGCCACCTCGGCACAGTGGCATCGGGGCTTGGTCCATGGTGGGGCAGGCCCGGGCGTCCGCATTGTTGTGGCAGGCGCTCACGTCATCGGTCTGCCCCTGCGGCGGCCGCCCACTGTTGTCCGTTCAAGGAGAAGACCATGCCCGCTAGTGAACTGGAAGTCCACGAGATCGTGCTGCGACTGCTGCGCGAAGGCTATGCCGCCCTGACCGCCGCCCAACGCCGGGTGGTGGACACGCTGATGGCGGTGTGCTGACGCACGCCTGCGGGTTGTTCGTGGGCATCACGGGGCTGTTTTGAAGCCAATTTGGCCGCCTGCGCCCATACCTATTGCCTAAGGTGCTATCAAAAATGTAGTAATTGCAGTTCGGCCTGCATCGCCATCGCAATCAGGCGCATGTCGCGGTCGCTCACGGCAAACAACCCAAAGCGGAACTTGCTGCCCCAGCGCTGGCGGTCGTCCACAAACTCCAGCGCGTCCAGCAGCGGCGCAATCGCCGCCTCGCGTGCAGGAACATAGGCCACGTCCCGCCGCGACGGCACAAACCCACCGCCCATATCAAACGCATACGGCGCGCCCGGCTGCACGATGCCAATCGAGACAAACGCCTGCAGGCGGTCCTTGCCCCCCAAGGTCACCGTCGGCGCGTAATACGCCACGCGGTCGCCGGGGCGTATGCGCTGCAGCGGCGCCACCTTGCCATGGCACACCTGCATGTAGCCCGCGCCTGGCGTGGCACAGCCCCGGCGGGCGTGCTGGGCGCAGGCCACGGCAATCCAGTTGCGGCGCGTGGTGGCCGCAGAGGCAGCTGCCGACACAGGCATGTCGCTGCGCGCAGGCTCGGCATCCGGCCAGAGAGGGTGTTGCAGCACGGCGTCGGTCATGAGAAAAGCTCCGGGTCAAAGAAGCCACCGATGGTGCGGGCGTGCTGCTGACACCGCAGTGTCAGTACCTTTGCAGCATCCTTGTCTGCAGCGCACGGGTTCTCAGACCAACTGTCCCCACTGCCACAACGCAAACCCGCCCAGCAGCAGGGCCGACGCCCGGTTGATGCGCTGGCGCCAGGCCGACGTAAAGCGCTGCCGCTGGTAGGCAATCGCGCCGGTCAGCAGCAGCCACCAGGCGGCAGAGCCCACCAGCACGCCCGCCACCATCCACAGCGGCGACGGCAGGCTGGGCCGACCTGCCCCCAGCGAGCCAAACACCGCAATGAATGACACGATGGTGGCCGGGTTGGTCAGCGTCAGCGCAAACGTGCCAGCCGCCAGGCCCAGAAGGCCCCGCGCGTCGCGGGCTGGTGCGGCGGTGTGGGCCACCGGCGCGCGCCAGGTGCGCCACGCCATCACCAGCAGCAGGGCGCCGCCGCCCAGTGCCAGTGGCGTCCTGGCCTGCGTCAGCCCATCGATGAGCCAGCGCACGCTGAAGGCGCCCACGGCGCCATACACCGCATCGGCTGCAGCCGCGCCCAGGCCGGTGGCCAGCCCGGCCGCCAGGCCCCGCTCCAGGGTGCGTTGCATGGTCAACAGGCCAATGGGGCCCACAGGGGCCGCAATGAGCACGCCGATGACGGCGGCTTGCAGAAACACGGTGATTGAAGTCAAGTCCATGCACCGATGCTAGGGCGATGGCTGGCGGTGGAGAATGCAGAAAATTCGGCGAATCCCGCATTGGGTTTCGTTTTTTTCTGTGCCAATCGATAAAGGCTTGTATGGAAGTCGATGACAAAGCCTGGCGCCTGATCAGCGCGTTGCAGGCCGATGGCCGCGCCTCGCTCAAGGAACTGGCCGAGGCCGTGGGCCTGTCGGTGCCCGCCACGCTGGAGCGCCTGCGCCGCCTGCAAGAGGCGGGCGTGGTGCGCGGCGTGCATGCCGACATCGACCCCGCCAAGGTCGGCTACGGCGTGCGCGCCGTGGTGGGCATCAATGTGCCGCAGCCCGGCAAGAAGGCGCTGATCGACAAGCTGCGCCAGTCGCCCCAGGTGCTTGAATGCCACCATGTCAGCGGCAACGACTCGTACGTGATGCAGGTCGTGGCGCGCGACCTGCCCGATCTGGAGCGCTTTCTGGGCGACATCAACGGCTATGGAGAAACGCGCACGTCCATCGTGTTCTCCACGCCCATCCCGCTGCGCGGCCTGACCCGGCCGGAGGCGGGCTGACTCACCCCTCAGAACGTGATCTTCACCGACGCCGCACTGCGCTGCGCGTCGCCATGGAACACCGCTTCGATGTTGTTGCCGTCCGGGTCCAGCACAAAGGCCGCGTAGTAGCCGGGGTGGTAGGCGCGCTCGCCCGGCGCGCCGTTGTCGGTGCCGCCGTGGGCCAGTGCGGCACGGTAGAACGCATCCACCATCGCCCGGTCCCGGGCCTGAAACGCCAGGTGCGTGCGGCCTGTCAGGTGGCCCTGCGCGGCAGGGCTGTCGGCCGACGACACAAACAGCTCGTCCGCCCAGAAGTAACCCTCGTCCGCCCCGCCCATGGGCACCTGCAGGGCCTGCAGCACCGCCGTGTAGAAGGCCTGGCTGGCCGCCAGGTCGCGCACGACGAGCTGCACATGGTCAAACAGCCTGCCCCGGTGGATTTCTTGCGCTTCCATGGTGTGCTCCTTTTGTAGACCGTTAGTGCGTTCTGGCTTCAAGACAGTGCGTGCAAACCCACGCGGTTGCCATCCAGGTCGTGGATGTGTGCAAAGAACCCCATGCCCGGTGGCAGCGCCTGGCGCGGCAGGGCCACGCGGCCGCCCTGGGCCACCGCGCGGTCCAGCGCGGCGTCGAGCGATGGCGATGCATCCAGGTACACCAGTGTGCCGCTGCCCGATACCTGAGGTGCCGTTGGCCCCATCATCAGCGCGCCGCCCACGCCGTCTGCTGCGCCGTCGTAGGGAAACACAGCACCTTCGCTGGACCCCATGTTCTCGCGGCGCAGGGGCTGGCCCAGCACTGCTTCATAAAAAATCTGGGCGCGGTCGAGTTGGGTGGTGGGGATTTCAAACCAGGTGATGGCGTTTTTCATGCAAAGGCTCCTTGTGTGTGCAAACTCAAAAAAGAAGCCTTGATGGTCGCGGCGGCCTGCTGACAGCGCAGTGTCAGCAGCGTGTCACCGGGCTCACATGCTACGGCCCGGGCTCGATGCCGCAACCTGCGCGCGAAAGCTGCGGGGCGACAAGCCTGCATCGCGCGTGAATGCGCGTGTGAAGTACGCCGGGTCGGCATAACCCAGCGTGTAGGCAATGGTCGCCACGCCCAGGTGGGTGTAGGCCAGGTTGCGCCGCGCCTCGCGCATCAGGCGCGCCTCAATCAGCCGCTGGGCCGATACGCCCGTGCTGGCCCGTGCCACGCGGCTCAGGTGCGTGGGCGACACGGCCAGCGCGCGCGCATAGTCCGCCACCTGCCAGTGCTCCAGAAAATGCGCCTCAATCAGCGCCTCCAGCCGCTGCACCAGGCTGGACTCTGGTGCAGCGGTGTCGCTCGGGCTGTGGTCTTCAATGGCCCGTGCCACCCAGCCCAGCAGCGTGGCGCTCAGGCCCCGCAGCACCAGCGCACGCGCCTTGGCGCGGCCCGAGAACTCCTGCCAGATCTGCCCCATGGCCTGGCTGATGGGTGGGCTGGCGGTGACCACGGCGGGCCGCGCCAGGTCGCGCCGCACATCGCCCACGCGCACAAAAATTTCGTCCATCAATTCATCGGCCAGCGTGGCCACCCAGCCCTGCGTGTGCTGCGTGAACCGAAACGCGTGCACATGGCCCGGTGGCACGTTGATGAGCGCACCGGCGGCCAGTGCGTGCTGCTCGCCATCCAGGTGCGCCACGCCGCCGCCCGATTCGATCAGCAACACCTGGTGCAGCCGCGTGTGCCGGTGCGGCGCCAGCTCCCAGTCGTGCAGCACCGATCGCGCGGCAATCGTTTCGCAGTGCAGCACGTCGGGCAGGTGCTGCGACTCGCCAAACAGGCTGTACGACTGAATGCTGCTGTGGTTCTCGGCCATGTTCGAAAAGTGCATGTTCTGGCTCCATCCGTCCATTCAACGCGGCGACTGTGCCACGTATCTTTGGGTGGTCCGTTTGACCCATGTCACGAACGCACCAACCACACCAGGAGACACCATGAAAACCCAGGTTTGCATCATCGGCGGAGGCCCCTCGGGCCTCATGCTCTCGCAGCTCTTGCACCTCAAGGGCATCGACACCATCGTGCTGGAGCGCCAAAGCCGCGAATACGTGCTCGGCCGCATCCGCGCCGGCGTGCTGGAGCACGGCTTTGCCGCGCTCATGCGCGAGGCCCAGTGCGGCGAGCGCATGGACAAGGAAGGCGAGATCCACGACGGCTTCATCATTGCCCACGACGGCAAGATGGACCGGGTCGATTTGCACAAGTACAGCGGCGGCAGCTCGGTGGTGGTCTACGGCCAGACCGAGCTGACACGCGACCTGTACGAAGCGCGCGACCGCATGAAGGGCATCGTCATCCACAACGCCGAAGACGTGCAGCCGCACGACCTGAAAAGCGCCAACCCGTATGTCACCTACCGCAGTGGCGATGAGGTGGTGCGCATCGACTGCGACTTCGTCATCGGCGCCGACGGCTTCCACGGCGTGAGCCGCAAGTCCATCCCGCGCGACGTGCTCAAGGAATACGAAAAGGTCTACCCCTTCGGCTGGCTGGGCGTGCTCTCGCGCACCAAGCCCGTCTCGCCCGAGCTGATCTACGCCAAGCACGAACGCGGCTTTGCGCTGTGCTCACTGCGCTCGCAGGTGCTGAGCCGCTACTACATCCAGGTGCCGCTGACCGACACGGTGGAAGACTGGTCCGACGAAGCCTTCTGGGCCGAACTCAAGCGCCGCCTGCCCGCCGAGGTGGCCGCAAAGCTCGTCACCGGCGCATCCATCGAAAAGTCCATCGCCCCCCTGCGCTCCTTCGTGGCCGAGCCCATGCGCTACGGCAACCTGTTCCTGGCCGGCGACGCCGCCCACATCGTGCCGCCCACGGGTGCACGGGGCCTGAACAGTGCCGCGTCTGACATCTACTACCTGTACCACGCCATGGTGGCGCACTACCAAAACGGCGACAGCACTGGCCTCGACAAATACTCCGAAAAGGCCCTGGCCCGCGTGTGGAAGGCCCAGCGCTTCTCGTGGTGGATGACGACCATGCTGCACACCTTCCCGGATTCCATCGCGTACGACCAGAAGCTGCAGGACACGGACCTGGCGTATCTGTTCTCGTCAGAGAAGGCGCTGGGGTCGCTGGCGGAGAACTATGTGGGGTTGCCGTTCTGAGCACCCGGCAGTAGCACGCCACAAAATCAAAGGCTTGCATGGGGTTTCCTCATGCAAGACTTTTTTGTGTGCCCGCGTCGGTGTTGGGTGCAACCGGTGACCTGTCCGCGTACTCTCAGCACGCCCTATGGCCTGCGCACTGCGGCCACATACGGCCCCAATGGCAAAGCCGCTTTCCAGGCAGTTGCCTTGCACCGCGATCTCCATCTGCTACGGAAAATTTAAGCAGAACTGATGCTTACGCCCGCACAGCAGGCCCGATAGCATCGCACCAAGTTTTCAGATCATTTGCCCAGTGGTGTCGGCGTCAGGTTCGACGATGGCTTGAACACGATGAAGCTGCTGACGCAGCGCTTTGAGGCAGTGCACTTCGCATCCGACAGTGCCAGTCAACAGCCAGGAAAATCTCCAAGATGGATTGGGTCCCGATAGTCTTCATTGTGTTCAAGGTGGCCGTGTTCGGCACCGGCATGTTCTTCGCCATCAAGTGGCATTACGACCAAGGGAAGAAGGCGAAAGAAGAGGCCAGCAAGCGGCAAGGCTTGACCGAGCAGGCGCAGGTGGCGTCGGAGTAGGCGACTGATGCCCATCAATGATCTGCAGGGCAGGGCCTGTCCGAGTTTCCGTGTGTGAGGCTCACTGAGCCTTCACCGATTTGGCGAAGGTGAATGAGTATCTTACGT
>NZ_JBWKZU010000042.1:0-47254 GCF_059424825.1 Acidovorax sp. GW101-11A03
CTGGAGGCCCGGTATTCGCACATTGACTATGAGCATTACCTCGTCAAACAACTCCAGCCCATCGCCGATGCGATTCTTCAGCCGTTGGGCGACAGCTTTGCGGCATTGACGAGTGCGCAGAAGGTTCTGTTCTAGGGCTTGCCCGGTATCAGCCTAGTGCGATACCAACGACTGAGCTGGCAGCTGGGTAGAGGGCGGCATGTCAGCATGGCTATGCCACAGCGATTTGAGTTTTAGCCAACTCGTGCTTGACGCCAGGTTTGCATCGCTTGCAGTGAACCGCAGTAGAGCCCGTGGAGTTGGCCGCCCCCACCCAGTGATCAAAGGCCTCGAAAAAAGCGAGAAGCCATCTACTTGACGGCATGCCATTTAGATGTAGCCGATTGATCGAGTTGGTGACAACATGTTCTGCGGACAAAGATCAATCAACTTCTACGAGGGGGCCTTTCTCATGAAATCCATCCATCTGTTGAAATTTGATGGGCGCGGTCTACTGCATTGCAGCCAGACTCTGGCCAACTATCTTCCCGGTTTTGATCCAGGATTGACGGCCCTGGGAATCAGCGAGGGACTTCTGGCCGGCGCCACGCTGGAAGCACTGGAGAAGGCTTACGGGCAAGAGGGCGCCGCTTTGATCTTGCGTGATGCTGGTGTCATTCGTAGCGAGCCGATCTCGGACGACCAAGCACTCGCCAGAATGAATGCTCGCGATCCTTCCAAGCTCCCGGCGCGCGCCACTGATGATGTGAGCAAAAACTGGCATTTGGACGAAGTCAACGTGAACCCCGCTTGGAAGCAGCACTGGGGAGGTCCCGAAAAAATCAACTGGGGCTCGGTGAAAGTGGGGCAGATCGACACGGGATACACCAAGCACCCCGTCTTCGGTTTCGGTGGGACCCCTTGGGTCGATATCACTGCTGCTCGCACCATGTTCGCCTCCGATGCGAACGGTGGTGATCCTGGTCCGGGCAATGGGATCGACCCACTTGCTGATCTGTTTGACGGCCATGGGACGCGTATCGGCAGCGTCATCTGCGGCTACGATCCCGCGGCACCTGAGGCTCCCTATCTGGGCATTGCACCCAAGGTGCCTCTAGTGCCCGTGCGAATTGCCAACACGGTGCTTGCTGGCCACGCGCAAAAAGAGATGGCCGCAGCGCTGAACTATCTGGTGGACACGGCCAAAGTCTCAGTAGTCAACTTGAGCATGGGTTTCTTGCCCCACACCCCCATCAAGGCTCTCAAGCAGGCTATCAACCATGCCTATATGTCTGGAGTGATCTTCGTCTGCGCTGCAGGGCAGCCCTTGCGGCAAGTGGTCTCCCCTGCCCACATGCGCAGAACCATTGCAGCGGCTGGTACGGCGATTGGGAGCATCCCTTGGGGAGGTAGCGCCTACGGGCCCACGGTGGACTGGTCTGCCCCAGCCAAGCAGATTTTCCGCGCCAACATGCAAAAAGGCGGACCGGCAGCCTATGGCGGAGGCGGTGACGGGACTTCTTACGCGACCGCTATTTCCACAGGTGCAGCAGCACTGTGGATGGCTCGGCACGGTGACGCTCTGTCGTTGAAATACCCTGAGGGCTGGCAACGAGTGGAGGCTTTCAAAGTGGCGGCCAAAAAGACCGCGCGCCTCATGCCCAATCAGCAGCCAGGCTCCTTTGGTGCCGGGATCCTGAACATCGCGGATCTTCTGAACTTCGCTTTGCCTGAGCCGACAAGCCTGGAACAAGAAGCGCCAGCTTGATGGTCTCACTTGCCGCCATTGCCGAGCCGGAAGCTCTATCTCACTGGCGGCACATTCCTCGGAAATCGGACAGGCGCACCGCGTCCTGAGTCAAGGCAAGCCTACGCGATGGTCGCGCAGGCTCGGAGCGCTGGTGACGCTACGGTGAGCAGCCGCCCGGATAAGTGTTTCTCCAGGAGTTGTTACGTCTCCTGCATTTAAAACTCAGCAGGTTTCGAATTTCAAACCGAACCTCTTCGTGGGCAAGAACCCTGGCCTCCTTGTCTCACCCTCTAAGGAGCAGCAGGCCTAAGTCGCGAATACATCGGAGTTTGCAATGGAAACATCGGTAGTTGTCGTCCATGGTATTGGCGATCCGTTGCCGGGAAACGCGTTAGAGAAACTCGTCCAGGGATTGTCAGCTGCGGACTGGCAGCAAGTGGAGGGAAGCTGGGTCGAAACCCGACATGAGAAAGAGCAACTGGGCTTAGATGATCGAGAGGTCAAAACTTTTCCGGTAGCTCGTGCGACCTTGGAAAGGACGGAAAACTCGCAGATGCACAGGCTCCATCTGCGAGAGGTGTACAGGGGCGACATTTCGCGTCAGAAAGCGAGCCTATTCGGCCTCATCAGCGCGGTGTTCGATCTGATTTTTGGTCTTCGTTACATCGTGGCTGCAGCGACCAGCCAAACCAATGGTGTGGCGAATATTGCCGGAAAAATCGCAGGAGCTGCACTATGGTGGATTCGTGGCCCCATGTTTGCACTCAATATTCTTGCCATGGCGATCGCAGGACTCTACGTCTGGTTCAGTACATTCAATTGGTCATCATATGTTTCTGCTCCAATTGCGGCCGGACTGTGCGGTTCGTTATTAATGATTATTGCTGGCTATTTTGTTTGCCAGTTCGCGCGACGGCTTGAATGGTCTTCTGATACGGGTGTATGCCTCACTCTTCTCAGTGCGTGCACATTTTTACTATCCATCGGCTTGTGCCTCTTGGGAGAGCACGATGCAGGGGCACTTGTTGGCCGTCCCGAAAGAATGAACTGGGATATTTCGTCAATAATGTTGGTTGGCGCTTTTTCGATGGCAATATTGGTGCTTGCTTACGTGGCGTTATGTGCTTGGTCTTGGTTTAAATCAAAAGAGCTGCAAAAACCTATTGTTGTTATCGCATTCTGCACTGCATTGTCGCTCGCGTTATTTACGTTTGTTATAATCGCTCTGTGGATTGTTTTCAGTAAGGCAATTCGTGAAAGCAATGCAGATCGGATTACAAGGTGTGCTCCCGATCTCTGGCCCTATGCGGATCATTGCATTACTTCCGATCTTTGGGAAACTGTCGGTACCCGCTTGGCCGATAGGATTGAGATGGGTATCCATCAACTTCCATTCCTTGTAATATGCCTTGCAACTCTTGGGCTGGTCTTTCTGGGGGTGGCTTTAAAAAACTATAAAATGCGAAAAAATCTTGAGATGGACCGCGCTCGTTACATTGTAAGTCCACTGGCCGTCTTTCTGCTTGTCGTTGGTTCTGGTTTTTTTGCTTTTATATTTGCTTGGTATTGCATTTTGGTTTTTTATCAGTTATCGCAAAATCACGGAGAGGGGCAATTATTCGGATATGCTACGCTGGTTAGGTTGAAGGATTTCCTGGGGGAGAATGGCTTGAAATCCTTCGCGATTGCACTGTCCGCTGGCCTGGTATCCGTTGTTGTTGCAAGTCGATCGCATTTCCTCTTTGCGATGGATCTTATATTAGATGTGATAATGCATTTCCGGGTGAACGACTACGAGGATGGAAAGTCCAATGTTTCTTGGAACAGGACAGTAAATCGTTTTCTCCAAGTGTTGGACTGCGAGCTTGCAAAAGACGGTGGGGCACGAAGGGTGGTGGTTGTCGCCCACAGCCTGGGTTCCGCAATATCTGCAGACGGACTTGGGGTCCTGGAGGTAGTTGGGGTAAGTGAAAGGAGCGAGGTAAAGCCTACCTACGGTCGAGTCTCGTTCGTAACAATGGGCAATCCCATCATCAACCTTTTGAAGTTCTATTTGCCCGATCGCTACCAAATTCACCCCGGCGCCGTTCTTAAGTGGTTCAACATTTACCGCATTGATGACTTCGTGGGGACCAAACTTGGCCTAGATCAAGTTCATGAGCGTAACGTGGGGCTGGGTGGCCATACCGACTACTGGTCTGATCCGCGTGTAGTGCCCGGATTGATTGGGGCGATTAACCATGCCCAGAATCACTCGGAGACTATTCAAAGTGAGCTCGACATCAAGGCCACATAGCCTACGTCGACAATCCGCGTCGAGCACGGCCAAAGCGCTGGCCTCTGCGTCAAGCCTTTAAGTAAGGCGTTGAGTGAAAGATCTCGAGCCGAGGGTCATCGAATAGCCAGGCTGAAAAATACAAGACTCAGTGAGAAATGGCTGGAAAAGTACAAAACTGAAGGAATAAAAAGTACAAAGGTACGCACCCCGCATGGTTTCAAGTCGTTGATTTCTCGAATTCGGCAGTACAACACTCAGCGCATATCGACATTTGTACTTTTCTCATTGAGTTTTGTACTTTTGAGGCGTGAGGGAGAAGCGTAACTATTTGATTTGTAATGGGAAATTTGTTCCTGATGCGGTTTAATCAATCTTCTGTGCCTGCTTTTTAAGCGGATTTCAGGAATCTGTCCCCACCCCTTTGAGCATCGGTTCGTGCGTTGGTTGCGCCGCAATGCGGCTTACAGCAGTTGAAAGCACATTGTTTGTGAGTGTTTGCTTACTTTTTTGCTGGGTCATGGGAAGAAGTTGGTGAGACATTCGCCCTTATCGATGTGGGCCCAAGAGCTGGGAGCAGCGACGCCCCTCCCTCTTTCCTAAGGGTTGCCGGTTCGTGCGGAAAAGGAGTGCCAGTGCATGCAAGTGGACGAGTCGCGACCGGGCAGGTTTCGCTGCAAAGCGGCCCACCCGATCACAGCAGAATTGACGCACACTCTCACCCTGTAGCCACTCAGAACGGCGCAGGCGACACCATCAACACCGCAGGCCCAGGCCCCATATGCAGGCGACAGCTACAGCTAGGTCGTTTGCAAGCTTTTTCCGCGAGGAGGATAATTCGGTCTCATGAAAATCCTCACCAACGTGATCAAGGCATCGTTCGCCACCTAGTTGCACCCCTCGATCGCGTATCGGAGGGCTGCGCGCCTTCCGGTCAACAAAACCCCGGCAGGCTTCCCTTCCGGGGTTTTTTGTTTTTCGCACCACGGACCAACCCATGCGTACCTACGACAAGTTGATTGCCACGATTCCCGACCGCCGGAGCTTGAGTTCCGTGCGCCCGGGCTCCGGCGACAGCACACCTCTCAGACGCTAGCGACCAGGCGAATCCTTCACGCCTGGGCTGGCGCAAAGCCAACCAGGCGGCAGCTGCTCGCAGAGCTGAGTGCAGCCGCAAAAAAGAAAGATTCACCATGTCCAAGACTTCTTCCTCCTCTCGCAACAACGCCCATCGGCAACTGCGCAACCTCGGTGTCATCGCCCACGTTGATGCGGGCAAGACCACAACCACCGAACGCATCCTGTTCTACACGGGCGAAAGCCACCGCATCGGTGACGTGAACGACGGCACTGCTCAGATGGACTTCGACCCGCAGGAGCAAAAGCGCGGCATCACCATCAACAGTGCGGCTGTCACTGTGCATTGGAAGGGCACACAGCTCAACCTGATCGACACGCCCGGCCACATCGACTTCAACATCGAGGTGAACCGTTCGCTGCGTGTGCTCGATGGCGCGGTCGTCGTGTTCGACGGCGTGGCCGGCGTGGAGCCGCAGACCGAGACCAACTGGCGCCTGGCCGACAAGTACCGCGTACCCCGCATCGCCTTCATCAACAAGCTCGACCGCGTGGGTGCCGACTTCCACCGCGTGATGGCCATGATGGAGGATCGTCTGGGCGTGCGCGTGGTGCCGCTGCAGATCCCCATCGGCGCGGAAGGCGACTTCCATGGTGTGGTGGACCTTTTGAGCATGCGTGCTCGCATCTGGGACCGTGACGACGCAAGCGCCCCGTACCGCGAAGCCGATGTGCCCGCTGACCTGCTTGAGCAGGCGGTGCGCAGCCGCGCTCGCCTGGTCGAAGCGGCTGTCGAGCAAGACGAAGCCGCCCTGCAGGCCTACGTCAACGGTGAAGAGATCGCGGTGGACGTGCTGCGTGCGGCCGTCCGCAAGGGTGTCCTGGCCGGCGCCTTCGTGCCTGCGCTGGCGGGATCGGCTTTCAAGAACCGGGGTGTGGAGCCTTTGCTCGATGCCGTGGTGGACTACCTGCCCGCGCCCGAAGACATCGTGCGCGAAGGTGAAGGCGAGACCGCCGCGGACCCGTTCAAGGCGTTGGCATTCAAGGTCGTCACCGACGACCATGGTGCCAAAGTGTTCGTGCGCGTCTACAGCGGCCGGCTGGGCCGGGGCGACGTGGTGCTCAACACCAGCACGGGCAAGACCGAGCGCGTGTCGCGCCTGTACGAAGTGCATGCCGACAAGCACATCGAACGCGACGAGCTGGTGGCGGGTGACATCGCCGCCGTCGTAGGCCTCAAGGACACGCTGACGGGGCACACGCTGAGCGACCCGGCCCACCCCGTGGTGCTGGAGCAGATCAGCGTGCCCGAGCCGGTGATCCATGTGGCCATCGAGCCCAAGGCGAGCGCGGACCAGCAAGGCCTGTCAAAGGCCCTGCAGTCCCTGCTGCGCGAGGACCCGAGCCTGAGACTGCAGCTCGACGCCGAGTCCGGCCAGACCATTCTGTCCGGCATGGGCGAGCTGCAGCTGGAGGTGTCGATCGAGAAGCTGCGCGCACGCCACGGCGTGAACGTGTCGGTAGGCCGCCCCCAAGTGGCCTACCGCGAAACCATCTCACGGAGTGTGGAGGTACACCATGTGCACAAGAAGCAATCGGGCGGGCCCGGCCAGTTCGCTGAGGTAAGGCTGCTGCTCGAACCCCTGCCCAGGGGCGAAGGCATCCGCTTTGAAAGCCGCATTGTTGGCGGAGCCGTGCCGCGCGAGTTCATTCCCTCCGTGGAGGCCGGCATCCGCCGCGCCGCCCTTGCGGGCGCAGTGGCAGGCTTCCCCGCCACGGACTTCGCGGCCATCCTGCTGGACGGCAGCTTCCACGAGCGCGACTCGTCCACGCTGGCCTTCGAGCTGGCGGCCATGGCCGCCTTCCGGGAAGGGTTTGCCAAGGCAGCGCCCCAGGTGTTGGAGCCCGTGATGGCCGTGGAGGTCATCACCCCGGTCGACTACCTGGGCGATGCCATCGGCGACCTGAACCGCCGCCGAGGGCTGGTGCGAGGCCAGGGCCAACGCGGCAACGCAGCCACGGTCGAGGCCGAGGTACCGCTGAAAGAGATGTTCGGCTACATCGGTAGCCTGCGGGCCCTGTCGTCAGGGCGTGCGCAGTATTCGATGCAGCTGGACCACTATGGGGTGGTGCCTGCGGCCCAGGTGGCAGAGCTGATGGGCTGAGTTGCGCGCCGGGCCGGGCGCCCGGTACAGCCCGAGAGAGGGGTGTGGACAGGAGTCTGCACCCTTTTTTTTGCTTTGCGAGATGTTTGCTGCGTGACGGCTCCGGTCATCAAGGCTCAGGTGGGGGAGGCAGCCAGAAGATCACACACGCCTCACAGACTTCATGTTGGCCTCACGCAACCACCCAATACTGTCCCCCAACGCTCAATGCTTCTTGGTTGGAAAGGGCTCCATGTTTATTGCAATCGCGCTGGGCATGGCCCTGCTGTGCCTGGCCATCTTTGGGTTGGCGACCTTCATTCTGGCAAGGGGCATGGCTAGAAGTTTCGGCTATGTCTTCCACCAGTTACTCGGATATCAACCGCCCACCGTCGTGCTGCGGTTGACCTCCTGGGCCTCCGCCCTGCTTGTGCTGATACTCCTGCCCGTGAAAGGATGCAGCCATATGCAGGTGGAGCTGTACCGCCAGGCGGTTCCTCCTCAATTCGAGTTGGTGGAGGCTCTGCACCATGATGAGATCGTTGGTTTTCGAGAGGGGTGTGGATACGCAATCTTCCGGCTTTCAGAAGACAACCTGGCGCGCATTCGCCGCCAGGGCCTGGCTTACTTCGACGCGGCTCAGCTCGGACGGGATGGCAAGCCCTACCACCAATACCAGCCGTGGCAAACCACGTCGACCGGCGAGCATGAGCAACTGTTTCGCGGGCAAAGCTGCGCGGGTGAACCGTCTGAATTGCTGGAGCAGGCTCAGCGCGCAGTTGGCAAAGAAGGAGCGTTCTTCACTACCGGTCACGAGCAGGAT
The DNA here is from genome assembly GCF_059424825.1 of Acidovorax sp. GW101-11A03. Lineage (NCBI taxonomy): Bacteria > Pseudomonadati > Pseudomonadota > Betaproteobacteria > Burkholderiales > Comamonadaceae > Acidovorax > Acidovorax sp. GW101-11A03. Next base: position 8,049 of record NZ_JBWKZU010000042.1, read on the forward strand.
TTGGTGGTAGTTCCTGCCTTGGGTTTGCTCATCTACTCGTACAACGGTTGACCGAAGGGCTACAACTTGGACTACCCGGCTTTGCGTTCCATCTCCAAATCTCTATCCAAAAGACAGTCGATAAATGCACCCAGGAGCGCCGGTCGATGCTGCCTGTTCGGGTAGTAGAGGAACAGCCCGGGGCGCGAAATCGACCAGTCCGCCAAGACCTGGACCAACCTGCCCTGGGCCAAGTGCTCGGCCACACCATCTCGTTCGAAGTGATACGCAATGCCTAGCCCGTTGAGCGCAGCTGCAATGCCAATGTCAGCATGATTGGTGACGACCGGCCCATCCACCGCGACTTCCAGTTTTTGGCCCTTCTTCTCGAACTCCCAGCGGTACTGCCTGCCGTCCATCTGGAGCCGCCAGTTGATGCACGCGTGGCTGTGCAAATCGGCGGGTGTCTTAGGGACCCCTCGCGCAGCCAGATAGCCTGGAGAAGCTACTGCAACCATGTTCAGGTCTGGGCTGAGGCGCACGGCAATCATGTCTTTCTCAAGCCGTCCACCCACGCGGATGCCCGCATCGAAGCGGCCCACAACGATATCGGCCAGAGCGTCGTCGACCACGATGTCGAGCAGCACTTCAGGATAGGCTTGGTGGAAGCGCGAAAGCCTGGGCGCAATGATGGTTCTCGCTGCGATCCCCAGCGTGTTGATGCGAAGCGTGCCTGTGGTGTGCCCTGCAGCCTCGGTGGCTTCAGCGACTGCTGCATCCATTTCCCGAAACAGTGGGGCTATGCGCCCATAGAGCAGTTCGCCACTTGCAGAGGGCGCGACGCTTCGTGTCGTCCTGTTCAGAAGGCGTGTGCCGATCCTGCCTTCGAGCTGTCGAATGGTCTGGCTGAGCGCAGACGGCGAAAGGCCCAGATGTTCTGCCGCGCGGGCAAAGCTCTTGCGTTCGACCACGGCAGCAAAAGCTTTTAGCTCAGCAAATTCGAACCCGCGCATTATGTATTCCTGTCTACATAGCCAATTTGGATTCTAGGTGATTCACTTATCTTGCTGCGACGCGCATCCTGAGGCTTCATTCAACACATGGAGCCACCAGCATGCACCCCTCGACCCTTCCTGAACCCATTGCCGCGTACTTCGCGGCAGAGTACAACCCTGAGGCCTTGGCGCGTTGTTTCACACCGCAAGCGGTCATGAAGGACGATGGCCACACCTACACCGGCGTCGAAGCCATCACAGCCTTTATGGCCGAGGCATCCGCCAAGTACAGCGCTACGACCGTACCGTTTGCACTGGAACGTGAGGATGGCCTCCAGATCGTCCGCGCCAAGGTCACCGGCAACTTCCCTGGCAGCCCTATCAATCTGTCCTATCGCTTTCGCTTGGAACGCGGCCTGATTTCATTGCTGGAGGTCACAGCATGAACTTCGATCTTCAATTGAAAGGCCAGCGCGCCCTGGTTACCGGCGGCACCAAGGGGTTGGGTGCTGCTGTTGTCAAGAGCCTCCAGGAAGTCGGAGTGCAGGTCATGACAACTGCGCGCTCTGCACCAGACAGGCCGCTCGAAGGTGTGACTTACGTCCAGACTGACCTGACGACCGCGGAGGGCGTGAGCGAACTGGCGCGCGTGGTGAAGGAGCAGTGGGGCGGTGTCGATATCTTGATCAACTCCGTCGGAGGCTCGACTGCTCCGGCAGGTGGTTTTGCGGCACTGGATGACGCTGTATGGCTCAGTGAGCTGAATCTGAACCTGATGTCAGCAGTGCGTCTTGACCGTGCGCTGTTGCCCGCCATGTTGGCCAAACGTGCAGGGGTTGTCCTGCATGTGACGTCGATACAGCGTGTGCTTCCACTTCCGGAGTCAACCACCGCGTACGCCGCCGCCAAGGGTGCCCTCTCGACCTACAGCAAATCCCTGTCAAAGGAGGTCACACCGAAAGGAGTGCGCGTTCTGCGCGTCTCGCCAGGCTGGATTGAAACCGAGGCTTCGGTGGTATTTGCCGAGCGGATGGGCGCAGAAGCGGGCACGGACTACGAGGGCGGGAAGAAGATGGTCATGGACTGGCTCGGTGGAATCCCGGTCGGGCGGCCCGCCACGCCACAGGAAGTTGCCGACCTCATCACCTTCTTGGTGTCTCCTCGCGCAGCATCGGTGTCGGGCTCAGAGCATGTGATCGATGGTGGGACGGTTCCCACCGTGTAAAGCCCTGAAGAGGTGTGACAGATAGGCCCACAAGTTACGGCACTCGTGGGCCTTTTTTCTTTTCAAGGGCTGGGTCCGGAGCCAGGCATTCGGGCGCAGACGGCATCAAAGTTAGTTGGTCAAGGCAACGCATTGGCTGAACAGCGCAAGCAGGGCCGTTACCGCCGCGGGCCTACGACTGCGCGAACCACCTCCTTGGGGCGCGTGCACAAAAACCGAATCAGGGAGAAATGGATGATGGCAAAACAAAGTCGGACTATCTTGTGTAGATGGTCTTGCGCTTGCGGTCTATCGTTACGTCACCGCAACTCACCACCTGGACTCATCATGAAGACCGTACTCATCACAGGCTGTTCCTCTGGCTATGGCCTGGCCACCGCTCGTCACTTCCATGCCATGGGCTGGAACGTCATCGCCACCATGCGCAGACCGAACGTGAATCTGCTGCCCCAATCGGAGCGCATGCGCGTGATCCCGCTGGATGTGACCAGCCAAGACAGCATCGTCTCGGCCCTCCACGCTGCCGGCCCCATCGACGTACTCGTCAACAACGCCGGGATCGGCGTCGTCGGCGCGTTCGAGGCCACTTCGCTGGCGATTGCCCGTGAAGTGTTCGACACGAATACCTTTGGTGTCATGTCCATGATGCAGGCCGTCATACCGCAGTTTCGCGAACGTAAGGCGGGCGTGATCGTCAACGTGACTTCAAGCACCACGCTCGCATCCTTCCCACTGGCGGGCATCTACACCGCCAGCAAAACAGCCATCGAAGGCCTCTCCGGTTCAGTGGCTCATGAGTTGGGTGCCTTCGACATCCGCATCAAGCTGGTCGAGCCCGGCTACGGTCCAGGCACCCGCTTTACCGAGAACGGAGGGCAGCGCATGCAGGGCCTGATTCCTGATGCCTACAAGCCGTTCGCTGAACCCATCTTTGCGGCATTTACCAATCCCGGGCCTGTGACCTCCGAGACCGACGTTGCCGAAGTCGTGTGGCAAGCCGCCAACGATACGACGGACCGCCTGCATTTCGCCGCTGGTGCGGATGCCGTGGCGCTCGCCAACGCAAAGCGGCATTGACCCGCGAGTCCTTCGCCAATTGCGTGCCCTGGCCGACCATGCGCCGGTGCGGGCCGCTTTGCCTGGCGTCGAGTTCCAGCCACGCTACCGAATCGTGACTTGGCTTGCCGGACTCCCCATGCATCAGAATTGCCAGGTGTTTGGCAAGCATCCATTTCGCCGATGAGTGATCCGCTGACCGAAGTCGTGAAGCTGTTGCAGCCGCGCGCCGTATTTGCCAACCCCATCAGTGGCAAGGGGGACTGGGCCGTCCGATTTTCTGCTTACGGTCAGCCCAGCTTCTGCATCATGCTGGCGGGCAGCTGCCTGCTTGCCGTGGATGGGCACGAAGCGGTCACCCTTTGCGCTGGGGACTTCGTCCTTCTGCCGACGACCCCCGCATTCACGATCTCCAGCCTAAGCCCAGCGGCCCCTGTTCACCTCGACCCGAATGCAGTCGGGAAGCAGGGCGAGGTTCGGTATGGCGACAGGACCGGGGAAGCGGACATGCGTTCACTGGGTGGGGCATTCCTGTTCGACGCTGCTGACCCCAAACTCTTGGTGTCTCTGCTGCCGGAGCTTGTCCATGTCCAGGGTTCCATGCGTCTGGCTCAACTGGTTCAGATGGTTGGCGAAGAGTACAACGAGCAGAGTCCCGGGCATGAGTTCATGCTGTCGCGGCTGGTCGAGATGATGCTGATCGAAGCCATGCGTTCGACAACCTCGCGCAATGCGCCCTCGGGCCTGCTGCGGGGCCTGGGTGACGAGCGGTTGGCGCCTGCACTGAAGCAGATGCATGCCCGGATCGATCACACCTGGACCGTGGCGCAGCTTGCACCCTTGGCTGCGCTGTCGCGCTCAGCGTTCTTTGATCGGTTCACCCGAATCGTCGGCGTGGCTCCCATGGAGTACTTGCTTGCCTGGCGCATGGAGATTGCACAGGACCTCTTGCGTCGCAAGGGTCTGGGCATCGCCCAGGTTGCCGAGCGGGTCGGTTATGCGTCCACCAGTACGTTCAGCACGGCCTTCAGTCGGCATGTGGGGCAGTCGCCCAGGCAGTACGCGCGGTCCGGGCAACCAGCAAACCGTTGAGATGAAGTGAAGAACGCGCTCCACGCGTGTGCACAGAGTCGATAGCCCCTTGCGCAATCACGGGTCACATACCGGCCCCTGTGTTTCAACTGTGAGCACGACGGGTTGATGGCCAGCCGTCAAACTGCAACTACCCAGCGACAGCCGGTAGCGATCACGTTGACCGTTCATAACGTCGGCTGCGACTGACGGGAATAAGTCTGTGGGCGCCGCTTGGCCAAAACGCTGTTCTTTGCGTCAAGCGTTTAAGTGCGGCCCTGAGTAGAAAGATCCTGAGCTGATGGCGCGCCAAGCAGCCCGGCTGCAAAAAATACAAGACTCAGTGAGAAACGCCCGGGAAAGTACAACACTGAAGGAATAAAAAGTACAAAGGTAGGCCCCCCGTGTTGTTCCAAGTCGTTGATTTCTCGAATTCGGCAGTGCAACACTCAGCGCATATCGACAGGAGCGTTCGCCTCGGGTAACAAGCGCGCAAACACCGGGTTTTTATGTAAATCGTGGATTCAAAAAGGTTTTTTCAGTGAGGTCATCCAACTTCAGACATCTGCCCGGTATCTGGGCAAGCAGAAAACCCATGGTTTCGCGCACTGCCGCGCCAAGTTCTGTCGATTGTTGCGACAAACGGAGCTGTCTTTTCATGCTTTGGGTGTGGTTGGTTTCGGCGCTGGCATTGCCCCTGCCGCCATGGCAGACTGCACCGCCCAACGCCTTTGGGAGACGCGCATGACCGGGCTGACTGCACTTTGCGATATCACAGTTCTCACCACCACCGTGGCCAGCGAGGCCGAGGCGCGGCAGTTGGTGCAGTTGGTTCTGCAGGCGCGGCTGGCTGCCTGTGTGCAGGTGGAGCCGATCACAGCCTATTTCCGCTGGCAGGGCGCGCAGCAGGAGGACCGCGAGTTTCGGTTGGTGTGCAAAACCGCACCCCGGGCCCTTCATCCCTTGCTGGCTCTCGTGCGGGCGCACCACCCTTACGTGCTTCCGCAGCTGGTGGTTCAGACGCTGCAGGGTTCGGCGGAGTATGCCGACTGGGTGGACGCGCAAGTGGCCCACCCCGTGGTGTCGGCCTGACGGCGGGTTGGGCATCGCCCAGTTGTTCGGGCCCGGGGTTGGGGGCGTGCGCCCGCCAACCCCTTGATTGATTTACACACTCAAGTCAATCTGCTGCACCGTCCCCACCCCTCCGTCCTCGCGCAGGTACACGCTCGTGGAGCGCACGGCGCCCAGGGAGGTGTTGTCAGCGGTGCGCAGGGCAAACGGGGTGGTGGCCGATGCGGCGGTCTGCACGGCGCCCACGCCGAGTTCGGCCAGGGTTTGCAGGCGGCCGGTGCCGTCGGCACTCGGGGTCCACACGCGCAGTTGTTGGTAGACGGGGTCGGCTTCGTCGATCCAGCCGTTGCCGTCGGTGTCGTGCCGGGCCAGCTCGGCAAAGCCATTGCCAGTGCCGGGGCCGAAGAGTTCCAGGCCGTTGTCGATGAGCGCGTTCTGGTTGGTGTCCAGCGCCAGATAGCCCCGGTTGCCTGCCAGCAGGGGCACGTTTTCGGCTTCGCCGTCGCCGTTCAGGTCGAAAGAAAAACGTTGGTCTTGCAGCTGGGCGGCGGTGCCGTCGAAGTTGATCACCAGGGGATCGATGGCGGTGGCGTCGCCCAGGCGCAGGCTGAACGAGGATTCCTGGCGGTAGCTGCGCTGCATATCGAGCTGCAGGGTGAATCGGATCTCGCGCCCGTCGGCGGTGCGCACCACGCCCTGGGCGCTGAACTGGGTGCGTTCGGTTTCTTCGATGACCTCGCGCTGTTCATAGACCAGGCCAAATCCGGCGCGTTGGCGCCCGGGGGCGGAGTCTGCCTGGGCTTGCGCGGGGCGCTGGGGCGGGGTGGGCGCTTCGGCCGAGGCGCCCTGCCCGGTATAGACGCGCACCCGCACGCCGGTCATGAGTGCGATGAGGTCGCGCATCAGGGCGAGCTGGGGTGTGAGGCCTTCGTCGGCGTCGGTTTCACTGGGGGCGGTGGTGGCCTCGGTGGCCGTGGTGGTGGCCATCTGGGTGGCCTGGCGGGCCTGCGCGGCCTGGGCCAGGCGGGCGGCGCTGGAGATCTGGACGGCCGGGGCCGCTCGGGCGGTGTTGGATGCGTTGGCGGGGCGGCGGTCGCCCACCCATGCTTCAAAGCGGCTGCTTTGGGTGTGCACGCGTGTCGCGGCGTGCTGGGCCTGCATCTGCAGGGCGGATGATTCGATCTTCATGGGACACCTCCGCGGTTGCCACAAGGAGATATCGGCCAGCGGGGGCAAGAACTTGATTGACCCTGGTGCGGGCAGGGCTGCGGGGCGCGCGAAGACTCGGGGGCTATCCAGCCTGCAGCACCTGGCGCTCGAAGTCCTCCAGCGCCAGCGGGCGGCCGAACAGGTAGCCCTGGAAAGCCTGGCAGCCGTGCGATAGCAGGAACTGGTGGTGCTCGGTGGTTTCCACGCCCTCGGCGATCACGTCCAGGCCCAGGCTGCCCGCCAGCCCGATGATGGATCGCGCAATGGCGGCATCGCTCGGGTCCAGCAGCACGTCGCGCACAAAACCCTGGTCGATCTTGATCTGGTCCAGCGGCAGGCGCTTGAGGTAGCTCAGCGACGAGTAGCCCGTGCCAAAGTCGTCCAGCGAGAAACCCAGGCCATGGGCCTTGAGGGCTTGCATGGTGGCGATGACGTTGTCCACGTTGTCCAGCAGCAGGCTTTCGGTCAGCTCCAGCTTGATCTGCGCAGGGTCGGCCCCCGTGCTCTGCAGCAGTGCCAGCACCTGGGCCACAAAGTCTTCCTGCAGGAACTGGCGCGCACTCACGTTGATGGCGAGGCTGAGGTGGGCGAAGTGCGGCTCGTGCCGCCAGCGGGCCTGCTGGCGCAGGGCGGTTTCCATGACCCAGTGGCCCAGCGGCAGGATCAGGCCCGATTCTTCGGCCAGCGGTATGAATTCGGCGGGCGACACCATGCCGTGCACCGGGTGGCGCCAGCGCACCAGGGCCTCGGCGCCGGTGATGTGGCCCCGGCTGTCCACCTGCGGCTGGTACAGCAGCAGAAACTGCGCCTGGCGCAGGCCGTTGTGCAGCTCGGTCTCCAGCAGTGCGCGGCGGTTCACGGCCTGCTGCATGTCGGGGTCAAAAAAGCGCAAGGTGTTGCGCCCCGCGTCCTTGGCGCGGTACATGGCCATGTCGGCCTGCTTGAGCACTTCGTCCACCGAGTCGCGGTGGTGGCGCAGCAAGGTGGCGCCGATGCTGGCCGAAAAATGGTGCTCGTGCCCGGCCAGGTCATACGGCTGGCGCAGCTGGGCCAGGATCAGCTCGCCCAGGGTGCGGGTCTGGGCGGCGGCTTCGGTGGGGTCGCTGCTCAGGTTCTGCAGCACCACCACAAACTCGTCGCCGCCCAGGCGGGCCACGGTGTCCTGCTCGCGCACGCAACCGCGCAGGCGCTGGGCCACCTCCTTGAGCAGCAGGTCGCCCACCTCGTGGCCCCGGGTGTCGTTCAGGGTCTTGAAGTTGTCCAGGTCCACAAACAGCACGGCCGTGGTCAGGCCCGAGCGCGCGCCGTTGACCAGCACCTGCTGCAGCCGGTCCACCAGCAGGCGGCGGTTGGGCAGCTGGGTGAGCGCGTCGTAGAACGCCAGGTAGCGTGCTTCATCTTCGGCGGCCTTGCGGCCCGAGATGTCGATGTCGATGCAGAACATCTCCGGCGGGTGGCCGGGCACCTGGATGTAGGCGTGGCTGGAGAACACATCCACCGGCGAGCCGTCCTTGCGCTGCAGCTGCAGCTCGCCCGCCGGGATGACCTCTCCCGTCTTGAACATGTGCGCCACATGGGCGCGCACGGCCTCGCGCATGGGCGGCGGGATGATGAGGTCGAGCAGGTTGGCGCCCAGCGCCTCTTCGGCGGTGTAGCCGTAGAGGTGTTCGGAAGCCTTGTTCCAGTAGCTGGTGGTGCCGTCTTCCAGATAACCCTGCACCGAGATGGACGGGATGTTGCGCAGCAGCGAACGAAAGCGAAGCTCGGACTCGCGCAGCGCGCTTTCGGCCTGCTTGCGTTTCGTGATGTCGCGGGCCAGGAACACCACGGCGGCCTGGCCACCCACCTTCACGCCCAGGGGCTGCGCGCGTCCCTCGAACTCGCGCCGTCCCGCCTGCGTCTGCATCTCGTACTCGATGGTGTGGGTCTGGCCCGATTGCAGGGTGTCGCGGATCAGCGCCATGAAACGATCCGCCTGCGGGGCGGGCAGCACCTCGTGCAGGCGCTTGCCGAGGAGCTGGGGGGCGCTGGCCGACAGCGCCGAATCGTCTGGCGAAAGCACTTCCACATAGCGCCCCTGTGCGTCCAGCACCAGCAGCACGTCGGGGATGGCCTGGGCGATGGCTTTCAGGCGCGCGGCGGTGCCCGCCAGCGCGTGTTCGGTGGCCATGCGGTCTTCCACATCGCGCAGCAGCAGGCCCAGGACCACGGTGGCGGGGGTGAAGGTGAGCAGGAAGGGCAGGGCCAGGGTCTGGTTGACGCGCTGGAGCACCACAGCGGGCAGCAGCTGGAACACCGCGATCACCGCCAGGTGCAGCAGCAGCCCGAACACGGCCAGCGGCACCGGCCGCACACCCACCTTGGCGCGTGCGCGCGCTTCGCGGTAGAGCAGGCCCATCACCGTGCACAGCGCAATCACCATCAGGCCCACCTCGGCCCCCGCGCCACCCAGCCACAGGCGCCCCGTGGCTGCCATGGCCGCTGCAATGCAGGCCACCAGGGGGCCGCCAAACAGCCCCGCCATGCTGAGCACGACCGAGCGCGCATCAAAGATCACGCCAGGCATGAGCACCACCGGGGTGAGCATTCCCACCACGCAGATGCCGCCAAAAATCAGCCCCGAAAAAAACTGGCCCACCAGGGGGCGGTGGCGCCAAAGGCGGATGTTGAAGCCGTGCAGAAAACACAGCGCCAACAGCAAGGCAACGCCTTTGACCAGCTCAATGAACATGGGCCTCCGTGCTTTTCCTGGGGAAGGCCCATCATGGGGGAATTGTTGCGATCCGTAAACTGAAAATGGCCCCGGATAGGGCCATTTGATGTCGAACCAGGCCCGGTTGGGCGGCCCGCCGGGGGGGGCAGTTGAAGGCGGCTTCAGGCCAACAAAGCCTGCGCAAACTCGCGGGCGTTGAAGGTTTCCAGGTCTTCGAGTTTTTCGCCCACGCCGATGAAGTACACGGGGATGGGGCGCTCCTGCGCAATCGCGGCCAGCACGCCGCCCTTGGCTGTGCCGTCGAGCTTGGTCACGACGAGGCCGGTAAGCTGCAGCGCGTCGTCAAATGCGCGCACCTGCGCCAGCGCGTTCTGGCCCGTGTTGCCGTCGATCACCAGCAGCACCTCGTGGGGTGCCGTGGCGTCGGCCTTGGTCACCACGCGGCGGATCTTTTTCAGCTCTTCCATCAGGTGCAGCTGCGTGGGCAGGCGGCCGGCGGTGTCCACCAGCACCACATCCTTGCCGCGCGCCTTGCCTGCCGTGACGGCATCAAAGCTCACGGCAGCCGGGTCGCCGCCTTCCTGGCTCACGATCTCGACCGTGTTGCGGTCGGCCCACACACCGAGCTGCTCGCGCGCAGCGGCGCGGAAGGTGTCTGCAGCGGCCAGCAGCACGGCGGCGCCTTCGTCTGCCAGATGTTTGGTGAGTTTGCCGATCGACGTGGTCTTGCCCGCGCCGTTCACGCCCGCCACCATGATCACGGTGGGCGTGTGCTCGCCAATCACCAGGCTTTTTTCGAGCGGGCGCAACAGGTCGGCCAGCGCGTCGGCCAGCAAGCCCTTGACGGCGGCGGGGTCGGTGGCCTTGGCCTCCTTCACGCGGCGCTTGAGGTCCGCCAGCAGGTGGGCTGTGGCCTTGACGCCGGTGTCGGCCATCAGCAGGGCCTCTTCCAGCTCTTCATACAGCGCGTCGTCGATCTGCGTGCCGGTGAACACGGTGGCAATGCTGCTGCCGGTCTTGCGCAGCCCGGCCTTCAGGCGATCGAGCCAGCCCTTGCGCTCGGCCGCCACGGGGGCTGGTGCGGGCACTGCGGCTGCAGGCGGGGGCACGGGGGCGGGTGGTGGTGCCACAGGGGGCAGGGGGGGCGGGGGCGCGATGGGCGCAGGGGTTGGCGCAACTGGCGCCACCGGGGCAATGGCTGGTGTCGCGGTGGGCGCTGCCAAGGGTACTGCTGGCACAGCGGCGGCGGGGACCGCCACGGGCACCACAACGGGCTCTGCAACGGGTGCCGCCACTGGCGCAGCGGCAGGTGCTGCGGGCAGTGGGGCCTCGGCCTCGGGCGTTTTGGCCGCAAAGGGGTTGCGCAGCCAGCCAAAGCCCGAGGGGGCGGGCGCAGCCACCGGCGGGGCGGGCTGTGCGGCAGGGGGTGTGGCGGGTACAGGCGTGGGGGCAGGTACGGGTGCGGGTGCAACGGGCGCCTGGGCGTCTACCGGCGAGGCCGGGGCGGGCGCGTCGGTGGGGGCGGGTTTTTTCTTGAAGAAACTGAACATTGGAGGGTTCTTAGAATCACTCCATTCTATGAAACGTGCTTTCAACCTCCTGGGCCTCATGGCCTGTCTCTCGTGCGGGGCTGCCTTTGCGGCAACGCCACCGGTGCCTACCACCCCGACTACAGCGACTGCCACGGCACCTTCAGCTGCACCTTCGACCGCCCCCGCCACGGCGTCTGGCGCACAGCAGTTCACGCTGAAAAATGGCATGCAGCTCATCGTGCAGCCCGACCGGCGCGCGCCCACGGCGGTGCATATGGTTTGGCTGCGCGTCGGCTCCATGGACGAGGTGGACGGCGTGACCGGCGTGGCCCATGTGCTGGAGCACATGCTCTTCAAGGGCACCAAGACGCTGCAGCCGGGCGAGTTCTCGCGCCGTGTGGCGGCCCTGGGCGGGCGCGAAAACGCCTTCACCAGCCGCGACTACACGGGCTACTACCAGCAGATCCCGTCCAACCGGCTCGAAGACGTGATGAAGCTTGAATCGGACCGGTTTGCCAACAACCAGTGGCCCGACGAGGAGTTCAAGAAAGAGATCGAGGTCGTGAAGGAGGAGCGCCGCCTGCGCACCGAAGACCAGCCCCGCGCCATGCTGGCCGAGCAGCTGTTTGCCACCACCTTCATCGCCGCGCCCTACCGCCGCCCCATCGTGGGCTGGATGAGCGACCTGGACGCGATGACCCCCGAGGACGTGCGTGCCTTCTACCGCCAGTGGTACACCCCCACCAACGCCGCCGTGGTGGTGGCGGGTGATGTGGACGTGGCCCAGGTGCGTGCGCTGGCCGAGAAGTATTACGGCAGCCTGCCCACGCATGCGCTGCCCGCGCGCAAGCCACGCGCCGAGCCCGAGCAAAAAGGCCTGCGCCGCATTGCCGTCAAGGCTCCCGCCGAGCAGGCCTATGTGGCGCTGGCCTTTCGTGCGCCCAGCCTGCGCCGGGTGGACAACCTCACCGATGCCGACCGCGACGCGCTCGCGCTGATGGTGCTGTCGGCCGTGTTCAACGGCTACGACGGCGCGCGGCTGGACCGCGCCCTGACCCAGGGCGACAACCGCGTGGCCGACAGCGCCAGCAGCAGCGCGATGGTGACGGGGCGTGGGCCCAGCCTGTTCATGCTCAGCGGTGTGCCCGCCGCAGGCAAGACCGCCCAGCAGGTGGAAGACGCGCTGCGCGCCGAGGTGGTCCGCGTGGCCCGCGATGGTGTGAGCGAGGCCGAGCTGACCCGCGTGAAAACGCAGTGGATTGCCTCCACCGTGTACGAGCGCGACTCGGTGATGAGCCAGGCGCAGGAGCTGGGCGGCAACTGGGTTCAGGGCTTCCCGCTGGACGCCAACGAGCGCCTGCTGGCGCTGCTGCGCACCGTGACACCCGCCCAGGTGCAGGCTGTGGCCGCCAAATATTTTGGTGACGACCAGCTCACCGTGGCCACGCTGCTGCCCCAGCCGCTCGACGCCCCCCGCCCCCGCGCGCAGCCCGCGCCCGGTGCGGCCCGCCACTGAAACCGATTTGCGCACTCACCCATGATTACTATTAAAAAGATAGCGGTTCGCGCTTTGCTAGCGGGCGCAGGAGCCATTTTTTACTCACATTCTGCCTGGGCGTTGCTGCCCATCCAGCACTGGACGGAGGGCAACGGCGCCAAGGTGTACCTGGTCGAAAGCCCCGTCATCCCCATGGTGGATGTGCAGATCGACTTTGACGCTGGCACGCGCCGCGACCCGGCGGGCCAGTCGGGCCTGGCCAGCGCCGTGGCCATGATGGCCAGCAAGGGCGTGAAGGCCGGGCGTGACGTGGGCAACGCCCCCGCGCTGGACGAGAACGGCCTGGGCGAAGCCTGGGCCGACCTGGGCGCCAACTTCGAGGCCGCTGCCGACAACGACGCGCTGCACTACACGCTGCGCTCGCTCACCGACCCGCCCCTGCTCGACCAGGCCGCCCGTCTGGCCGCGCGCCAGATCGGCGAGCCCAGCTTCCCGGCCGATGTGTGGCCGCGCGACCGCGCGCGCTGGAGCGCCAGCATCAAGGAATCGCTCACCCGCCCCTCCACCGTGGCTGCCCACGCGTTTGGCAGCGCTGTGTACGGCGGCCACCCCTACGGCGTGCGCACCACCGAGGAGACCCTGGCGCGCATCAGCGTGGCCGACATGCAGGCCTTCCACAGCCAGCACATCGTCGCCTGCCGCGCCAAGGTCAGCATCGTGGGTGCCGTGACGCGTGCCCAGGCGCAGACGCTGGTGGCCACGCTGCTGTCGCGCCTGCCCGCCAGCACCGGCTGCGCGCCGCTGCCGCCCGTGGGCGAGATTGCGGCGCTCACGGCCCCGGCCGAGCAGAACATCCCCTTCGCCTCGGCCCAGGCCCATGTGCTGATCGGTCAGCCCGGTTTTCAGCGCCGTGACCCGGACTTTGTGCCGCTGCTGGTGGGTAACCACATCCTGGGTGGCGGCGGTTTTGTCTCGCGCCTGACCAGCGAGGTGCGCGAAAAACGCGGGCTCTCGTACAGCGTCTACAGCTACTTCGCCTCCGGCCTGCACGCAGGCGCCTTCACCGTGGGCCTGCAGACGCGCCCCGACCAGGCCGCGCAGGCTGTGCAGGTCTCGCGCGACGTGATCGCCCGCTTTGTGGCCGAAGGCCCCACCGAGGCCGAGCTGCGCGCCGCCAAGGACAACCTCATCGGCGGCTTTGCGCTGCGCATCGACAGCAACAAGAAGCTCCTGGGCAACGTGGCCAACATCGCCTGGAACGACCTGCCGCTCGACTACCTGGAGCAGTGGACGAAGAAGGTCGAAGCCCTGACGGTGGCCGATGTGCGCACTGCCATGGCCAAAAAGCTGCAGCCCGAGCGCATGGTCACCGTGGTGGTGGGGGGCAAACAGCCATGAGCCGGTCCACCCTGCGCGGCAGCGCCATCACCGCCGAAATCCGCAAGGCCCAGGCCGCCGCTGCGGCGCCCTCCGTGGCCCCCAAAAAAGGCGCCAAGGACAAACCCTCCGCCGCTGCCGCTGCCCCCAAGGGCGCGGGCGAAATCCGCATCATTGGCGGGCAATGGAAGCGCACCCGCCTGCCCGTGGCCCAGCGCCCCGGCCTGCGCCCCACGCCCGACCGCGTGCGCGAAACGCTTTTCAACTGGCTGGGCCAGGACTTGGCAGGCTGGCGCTGCCTGGACGCGTTTGCGGGCACCGGCGCGCTGGGGCTGGAGGCCGCCTCGCGCGGCGCGGCGTCGGTGCAGCTGGTGGAAAACGACGCGGCCCTGGTCGCCCAGCTGCAGGTGCTGCAGGCCAAGCTGCAGGCCAGCACCGTGCGCGTGCAGCGCGGCGACGGCGTGGCCGCGCTGAAGCAGGCCGCGCCCGCCAGTGTGGACCTGGTGCTGCTGGACCCGCCATTTGATGGCCCATTTTTCGAACCCGCACTGCAGGCCGCCGCCCAGGCCGTGGCGGCCGGGGGCTTCATCTACCTTGAAGCGCCCCGCGCCTGGGTGGACGAGGAACTGGCAACACATGGCCTGGTGCTGTACCGGCACCTCAAGGCGGGTGCGGTGCACGCGCATCTGCTGAAACGCAGCACCTGAGTCGGCTCTGCGGGTTCGCGGGTCCGTAGTCGCCTACCTTCTCAGCGTCACCAGCCGCGCGCTGCCATCGGCTTCAATGCCCGCCATGTTCCAGCGCAGCGTCTGGGGCAGCGCCACCAGTGCAGGCTGGCGCACCCAGGCCAGGTGCACCGTGTAGTCACCTGCGGGCAGGCTGGGCAGGGTCCAGGGGGTGCTGATCTGGGCGGGCTGGCCCGGCAGCACGCCGCGAGCCTGGGCTGCGCTCAGCAGCACCTGCTGGTCCACCACCTGGTCTGTGGCGTTGCGCAGCTGGGCCTGCAGCTGCCAGGGTGCATACAGCGGCGCGTTGCCTGTGTTGTCCACCCGCAGCTGCAGCTGCACCGTGGTGGCTGACAGGGCGGTGACGCTGACCGGCCCCAGCGCAAAGCGGTAACCCGCCTCGCGCCCCACGGCGGCCAGGTCGGCCTGTTCGCTGGCCGAGAAGCTGGCCCAGGGCGCATTCAGGTTGCCATTGCCCACGGTGGACACATGGAAGTCGCGCACCTGCTGTAGCGCCGTGGCGGCGTTGGTTTGCGCGCCGCCGGGGCCAAAGGGGCAGAACTCGGCCACCCAGGGCGCGGTTTTCCAGCGGTCTGCAATCAGCGCCCAATCGGCCGGGCGGTTGGTCCACTGATTCATGTAGCCCGCCTGGGCCAGGCAGTCCCAGCGCAGGCCCACGGGCAGCGTGGTGGTGGTCTGCTGGAAGAGCCCGTACTGCAGCGCATCGAGGTTGGAGTAGGGGATGAACATCGCGTGCTGCGCCTGTGGGAACACGTCGAAGTGCATCTGCGCAATGCTGCGTTTGGTGGCGTTGGTGGCCGCCTCGATGCCCTGCGCCTGCACGGCCGGGGTGTAGACCACGTTGGTGCTGCTCTGCGCCCATTCGCCGTACTGGCCATACAGGCCCACATCAATCCAGGCCAGGTCCGAGGTGTCGCCCAGCGCCGCCGCCACCGCCTGCAGCAGCGCCTGCATGCGGGCCAGCACGTAGGGGTGGTTCCAGTTGGGCACCAGCGTGGGCGGGGTGGGCGGCACGGTGGTGGGCATGGGGGCTGACCACACACAGGCCGGGTTGGGGGCGGTGCATTCGGGGCGCGCCGTGCCTGCGCCATAGAGGTAGGTGGGCACGTCCAGCGTCTCGGTGCCGTAGCCGCGCATGGCCTGGAGGCGGAAGGCAAACTGCTGCCCCGCCGCCCGCGCCGCATCGCGTGCGGCCACCAGGCTGCTCAGGGTGTACTGGCCCGGAGTGGAGCCCTCCAGCTCGTTCCAGCGGTAGCGCTGGAAGGCGGCCAGCGGCGGGGCCGAATCGCCCAACGGCACGGCGGCCGGGTTGGCGCGCCAGCGGTGGTAGCCCCGGCCAGGGTTGGGGGTGAGGTCGCTGGCAATGGGCAGGGGCGCGAGTGTGGTGTTGACCGATACCACCGTCCAGGCCGGGCTGGTGGGCGCGGGCGCAGGGCTGGGTGCGGGCGTTGGCGACGGTGACGGTGACGGTGACGGTGACGGTGACGGCGCCGGTGTCGGAAAGGGCGCTGGTGCGGGTGCCGACGGCGATGTGGGCGAAGGCGCCACCGGTGGGCTGCCTGGCTGCGGCGCGGGTGCCGGCGTGGTGGCGTTGCCCGGGATGGGCGCAGGGGCGGGCGCAGGGGCGGGCGCAGGCAGCTCGGCCGTGTTCGTGTCACTGCCGCCGCAGGCCGACGCCAGCAGCGCGGCCGCCAGGGCCGAGAGCCACGCCATGCGGGCCGGGTGCAGGGTGCTGAGAGGGTTCATGGGCGGCTTTCTTGAATGAAATTCGGCCTTTGCGCGCGTCTGGTAAGCGCTGATTGCTATTGTTTTTGATGTGACTGGTCGGGGCCGGAGGCGCCGGGCTCCGCCGCTACGGTCAGGCGCAGCGCGCCGCCTTCGAGCGTGTAGGTGAAGGTGTAGTGGCCCGGCGCCAGCGTGGCCCGGCCGTCAGGAAACGACTGGTCGGTGACATGGGTGAACTGGCGCTGGCCGATCTGGATGCGGGTCTTGCGGTAGTGCGCCAGCGTGGCAGGCAGCGCGTGCCAGCGGCTGGTGTCGCCCGGCAGCAGCGGGCCCAGGTCCACATCCGTGCCCTGCTGCGGCAGGCCTTGCCAGACATGGGTGAAGGCCTCCTGGCTGCTGTTGCGCACGCGCAGCCACACTTGGGCGCTGCCCTGCGCATGGGCTCCGGTGGGGCGCAGCAGTGGCGCCAACACGGCCGCCCACAGGGGCAGGCGCTGCAGCCAGGTGCGGCGCATCATGGCGAATCCTTCAGGCTGTCCAGGTCTTCTGTCAGCTTGCACACGCGGGCGCGTCGGCGCTCCAGTGCAGCGCCGCCGATGTTGAGCGCGGCCGAACTGCCTTGGTCGGCAAATACGGCGCTGTCCCACTGGCCCTGGGCGGTGTCAAACGCCAGCCAGGCGCGCTGGGCTGCGCGCAGGGTGTCACGCCGGCCGGGGCCAGCAGCTTTCAGCACCTGGGCGTAGATGCGATTCAGCTCCTTGTCCCAGGCGGCGTAGGCGGCGTTCTGGGCGTCGATCAGGTCCACCGTCACGCCGCCGCTGCGCTCGGAAGCGGCGCCCAGGGCCTTGTCGATGGGGTGCGCGGTGCGCTGGCCGCAGAAATGTTCGGCGGCGTGTACGGCTTGCGTGCCTGCGGCCAGCAGCATGGATGCTGCGAGCAGTGCGAGAGCGGCGCGGCGCCGGGTTGGGAGAAGGCGATGGTGCATGGTGGTGTGTCCCTCAGTGTTTTTTTGCAGGCGTGATTGCTTGGGTCTTTCAGATGCAGCGCGGCCCGCTCACGCCCCCACCCACAGCAGCGCCACCAAGGTGGACAGCAGCGCGAGCACGGTGAAGGCGGCCACCGCACCGCCGCTGGCGGCCGCCACGCTGGCCATGGTGGACCAGCCGCGCGCCTGGCACCAGTGCGCCAGGCGTCGGGCCAGCCACAGCGCAGCGAGCCAGCCCAGCACCAGCAGCACGGCCAGGGTGCCCAGCAGCTGTCCGCCCTGCGCGGAGTTCATGCCGTTGCTGCCCACCAGTGCGGTGAACATGAAGAACAGCGCGGGCAGCAGGTTGGCAGCGCCCGCCAGGAGCAGGGTGAAGGTGGTGGCTGACATGGGTGGGATGGCGCCCTATTCCGTGATGGCGTAGCTCAGCACGTCCAGCGACTGCGTGTCCTTGGGGTTCCACGACAGGAAGTCCGAGCGTGCGATGACGGTGTAGGTCTTGCCCTGCACCAGCTTGCCGCCGGGCATCATCGCCTCGGTGCGCGGATCGACGTAGAGCATGGTGGTCAGGCCCTCGGCGCTGCGCATCAGCACGGCCTTCTTGCCGTCCTTCAACTTGGACTCGACCACATACGCGCTCTTGACGCCGGTGGGCGGGTTCAGGTTTTCCACGGTGCCCGACAGGCGGGTGATCTTCTGCCAGGTTTTGCTGTCCTGTGGCTTGACGGACTTGCCGCTTTCCGCCGCATCGGCCTTGTGCAGGTCGCCCAGCGAGTTGTAGGCAATGGTCCAGTCGGCGTGGCGGGTGTCGCGGCGGATGTGGTCGGCCGCGAGCATCAGGTTCTCCGTCCAGCCGCCGCAGGCGTTCTTCTTCTTGCACAGCGGCCAGGCCGTGCTGGTCCAGCGCTTGAGCTGCTCGGCCTTGTCGTGGCCGCGCATCTCCAGCGCCACGCCCGCGCCCAGCACGGCAGCGGCCTGGTTCTGCTCGGGCGCCACCACCAGCACGGCGCCGTTGCCCACGTCGAGCTTGCCCACACGCAGCTGGCGCATCATGGCGTGGGCGTAGTCCTCGGCGCTCTTGCCGCCCAGGTCTTTCACCAGCAGGGTGACGATCTCCACGCCCGTCTTCTGCGCATGCTCGTACATCTGCTTTTCAAACTGCGCGCGGATGGCCGGGTCCAGGATGCCGAACTCGTCGTAGATGAACTGCGTGCCCTTGGACGGGATGGCGGCCACGTCGGCTTTGGGCAGGGTTTCGGCCGCAGGCGCTGCTGCCAGGGCCGGGGCCTTGGCGGGTGGTGCGGCCACGGGGGCGGGGGATGGGGTGGCAGCGGGCGCCTTGGCCACCGGGGTGGCGGGCGCCGGGGCGGGAGACGCGGCCGTTGGTGCAGCCGCAGGCGATGCCGCAGCCGTGCGCACCGGCAGCCCGCCGGAGCATTGCGGCCCGCCGCCCTGCAGCTCGCAGGCTTCCTTCCAGCCCGCCTCGATGGCGGCCAGGCGTTTTCTGCGGCCGGGGTGGGTTTCGCCGTCCTTCTCGGGGATCAGCGTGGCAATGGCGCGCTGGGCGTCGGCCAGCGGCGCGCCCATCTTGTAGAGCACAAAGCCGCTGAACTTGTCGGACTCCAGCTCGATGGGCGGCTGGCTGCCGCCGGGCACGATGGTGTGGCCCGAGAGGTGGTGCCCGATCTCGTGCGCCATGATGCTCACGGGCGCCCAGTTGTTGGACTTGGTGGCCTCGATCACCTGGCCCATGAAGGCGGGGTTGTAGGCAATCACGCGGCGCGGCACCTGGTCGGGGCCCTGCATGATCACGGCGGCCGCGTTGGGCACCTTGCCCTCCACCACCACAAAGTTGGCTGGCAGGCCGGTGTACTTCATGATCTCGGCCACCACCTGCTTGCCGGTGCCGCCGCCCTTGGACAGGTCGGGCGGCGAAAACGCCAGCGGGCTGCCGTCGTACGAGCAGGCCTGCAGCGTGGCGGCCAGGTCGGCCACCAGCTGCGCCTTGCTGGGCTTGGCCACGGCAGCGGTCTTCTGGGCCATGGCCAGGCCACCGACAGCGAGGCCGACGAGGGCGCAGCAGGCCAGGGCGACCGGGCGCAGTTGGCGAAGCTGGGGCAGGGAGTGGCGAGACAAGGTCATAGACAGGGGCCTTTCATGCAGCGTTCAGCGCCGCGCAAAAAATGAACAGAGACAAAAAAACAGAGAAACGAACGTCAAGCCACTAGCGCGGCAACGCGCAGCACGCGCTGCGCCAGCTCGGCCTGGCCGCGGGTGCCGGTCTTGGCATACAGGCTGGCCAGCTGTGATCGCACCGTGGGCATCTTCACTTGGCGGGTGTCGGCCATTTCGCGCGGTGTCATGCCCTGCAGCAGCAGGGGCAGCAGGGCCGCTTCGGCGGGGGTGAGGCCGTAGAGCGCGCTGCACACCGACACGGTGGCGCCCGCATGCGGGGGCGTCTCGGGCACCAGGATGAACTGGGCCAGTGCCTCGCCCGTGGCAGGGGCCGTACCGCCGCGCAGGGGCGCCGCCAATGCCACCAGCGTGGCGGGGGCGCCGGGGTGCTGGGGCTGCAGGCGGGCAGAGACAGGTGTCTGCGTGCTCAGGCTGGTGCCCAACAGCGGCACCAGCGCAGGGTGGATCAGCGCCAGCTGCAGCGGCTGGCGCGCCTGCCAGCCCGTGGCGCCGCGCAGCAGGATGCGGCAGGCGTCTTCAATGCCGAGCCAGGCACGGGCGTGTTCGTTCAGGTAGCGCAGCTCACCCCGGCGGTTCACGTGCATCACGCCCAGGGGCAGCTGGTCCAGTGTGCGCTCCAGCGCGCTGGTGTGGCGCTGGGCCTGCTGCAGGCGGCGCTGGGCGCGCATGAGGCTGCGCACCCAGGGCGTGGCGGCGCGCAGGCGGGCAAACTGCTCGGGCGTGAACTCGCTCTGGCCCAGGTCGTTGTACATCGCCAGCACATGCATACCGACCTCGGGCGAGGCCTCGACGATGCTGTTGACCATGGCATCAATGCCCAGGGGCTTGAGGTAATCGGCATAAAACGCGCCCCGGCGCAGCGCCGGGGTGCTGACCAGCTGCTGGCTCAGCGATCCGCCGCGCGCCAGCGCCTGCCCCTGCTGGCGCTCCAGCGCCTCGCTCCAGGCGTCGCAGCCCTGGATGAGGTTCGCATAGCGCGCCAGAAAATCGTCGGGCATGCCCCACTGGTAGGCTGCCAGCGGGTCGTCCGAGCCGGGCAGGGGGCAGAACAGCACCACCTTGTGGCTGCCCAGCGCCTCGCCCAGGCGGCGCAGCAGGCGCTCCACCATGCCGGGCTCGCCCAGGGCCTCCAGGCTTTCGGCCATCAAGGCCTCGAAACCTGGGATGCCCGGGTGTTGCCCCATGCGCTGCATATCCCACTCCTGACCGGCCAAGGCGGCCTCCTTTTTGCTGATTTGGTTGAACTGCGGCGGATCGTAGGTGCGTTGCCGCCAGGGCAACATCATTCAGGTGAAGGATGTGGTGGCACTCCGACACACAATCGTGAACTGGTTCACATTTTTCAGCGGCCGCCGGGTGGCTCAACCGCCCATCTGCCAGAGCACCAGCTCCACCACGCCCCGGGCATACAGCTGGGTGGCCTGCCACTTGAGCCCGGCAAACAGCGCCCCGGCCAGCAGCAGCCAGCCCACGTCGCGGCGCAGATCCAGCAGAAAGAACTGCCGCAGCGCCAGCATGAACATCAACGTCTGCAGCGCCGTCATGTACCAGGGCGACCACTGCTTGTGCCACTTGAGCAGCTCCGGCGAGTGCGCCAGCACCAGCGGCAGCTGGTTCACCATCTGCAGCGCGATGAACACCGCCTGGCAGTACAACGCGAGCGCTAGCAGCTCGGCCAGGTTGTAGCCGCGCCGGCGGAACACCAGCCACATGCTGGCAAAAGCCGCCACCGCCCCCAGCGAAAACGACCACTTCGAATACCCAGTGACCAGCGCATACATGCGCTGCGCCGCCTCGCTGGGCAGCTCGGGCCGCAGGTAGTCGGTGTGGCCCAGCACGATGAGCAAAAAGCCGATGGACAGGAACAGCAGCGTGAGCGGGTGCGGGTGGTCCTTGCGCTGCCCCAGCACGTATTCGCGCGCCATGGTGCCGGGCTGCGGCAGCACCCGCAGCGCGTTGCGGATGGTGCTCCACTCAAACCACCGGAACCGCTCCCAGGCCTCCTTGCGCACCATGCGGGTGCCCATGCGCGCCGCCTTCTTCTGCCCGCAGTGCGCGCAAAACGGCCCCGTGAGCGGCGCGCCACAGTTGAGGCAGGCCGAGGTGTCGAACAGTGCGTCGTGGATCGGGTCGGGGGTGGCGGGTGCAGAGGTCACAGGCGGGGCATACCGTGCAGCAAACGGGCTGCGGATGGTAGGCCGCGAGCCTGTGCCTGGCATCGTTCAGGTGGACGATGCGGCGACCGGGGAGAGGTGGTGTCCAGGTTCATGTTGCACTGCACTGCATAATGCGCGCACGCGGCCCGGCGGGCCCTGCGGGGGGAATGCCCCGGGGGCCGGGGGCCAACGTCATTCGCCAGACAGGAGACAACCAGCCATGGCCCAGAACGTGCTCGCCGTGTACCCCGGAACCTTTGACCCGATCACTTTGGGCCATGAAGACGTGGTGCGCAGGGCCACCCAGTTGTTCGAACGTGTGATCGTGGCCGTGGCTGCGGGCCACCACAAGAAGACCCTGTTCTCGCTGGAAGAGCGCATCGAGATGGTGCGCGAGGCCGTGAAGATGTATCCCCAGGTGCAGGTCGAGCCCTTCTCGGGCCTGCTGCGCGACTTTGTGGTGTCGCGCGGCGGCAAGGCCATGGTCCGGGGCCTGCGCGCCGTGACCGACTTTGACTACGAGTTCCAGCTCGCGGGGATGAACCGCAGCCTGATGCCGCAGGTGGAAACCGTGTTCCTCACCCCCAGCGACAAGTACCAGTTCATCAGCAGCACCTTTGTGCGCGAGATCGCGGTGCTGGGCGGCGAGGTGACCAAGTTCGTGTCGCCCTCGGTCGAAGAGCGGCTGGCGGTCAAGGTGTGCAGCCTGGCGGCGCCGGGCGGCTGAGGACACTCTCCGGAACGCACAAGGAGCCCCGGTTGTGGCTCCTTTGTGCCGATAGCGCTAGTGCAATATGCCTGGGTTGCTATCAAAATCATAGTTTATAGATCCTGTGGCCTCAGTCCATGGCGGGGGGCAGCCTCGCCGCAATGGCGTGTGCCTGCGCGCGCAGGGCCTCCAGCATGGGCACGACCTCGGGCAGGGGCGGGCGGTACAGCGGCAGCAGCGCCGTCACGCTGAACGGGATTGAAAATGCCAGGGGCCGCAGCACCAGCCGCTCGCTGGCCGCAGCCAGGGCGGTGACCGGGTTGACGATGGCAATGCCCAGACCCTGCTCGACCATGGCGCACACCGCGGCGGCACTGTGGGTCTCCACGCGCAGCGTGCGCTCCACGCCCGCCTCGGCAAACCGGGCGTCGATCAGGCGGCGGTAGGGGTCGTCGGCCGAGAGGCTTACAAAGAATTCACCGGCAAAGTCGTCGAGTTGCAGCACCGGTTGGCGTGCCAAAGCGTGGTGGGCGGGCAGCACGGCCACCTCGTCCAGCGTCAGCAGCACCTCCGCCCGCGTACCGGGCGGGGCGGTGGTTTGCTCGCACAGGCCCAGGTCAAACCGCTGGGCACTCATCCATTCTTCGAGCAGGGGCGATTCCTGTGGAGTGACAGACAGGCGTGCACCCGGGTGCGCCTGCATCAGGCGCGCAGCAGCGCCCGGCAGCAGCGCGTGGGCGAGCGCGGGCAGACACAGCACCGACAACTGCACCGCACCCGACCGGCCGAGCGCCACGGCCCGGTCCACCACGCGCTCCAGCCCCTGCCAGGAGCGTTGCACCTCGTCCCACAGCGCCAACGCCCGCGCGTTGGGGCGCAGACGGCCCTGCACGCGTTCGAACAGCGCATAGCCCAGCAGCGACTCCAGCCGCGCCAGCTCGCGGCTCACGGTGGGCTGCGAGCTGTGCAGCAGGTCGGCGGCGCCCGTGGCGCTGCCGGCGGTCATCACGGCGCGGAAGACCTCGATGTGGCGGTGGGTGATGCGATGGGCCAGGGGGGGCTCGGTCATGTCAGTCATGCCCAGAGCATATCCATATTGAATGGATGACGTAAATCAAAGCATTCGACTGAATACTTGGATGGCGGCATCATCCGCGCATCGTTCACGCCTTCTGCCTTCGGAGCCTCCCTATGTCCAACCCCTTCTCCCCCGCCCAGCTCTGGGCCCTGGCCGACCAGTTCGGCACCCCGCTGTGGGTGTATGACGCGGCCACCATCCGCCAGCGCATTGCGCAGGTATCCAACTTCGAGACCATCCGTTTTGCCCAAAAGGCCTGCTCCAACATCCACATCCTGAAGCTCATGCGCGAGCAGGGCGTGAAGGTGGATGCCGTCTCGCGCGGCGAGATCCTGCGCGCGTTGGCAGCGGGCTACGTGGCGGGTGGCGAACCGTCGGAGATCGTCTTCACCGCCGACCTGTTCGATGCCGCCACGCTCGACTGCGTGGTGGAGCACGGCGTGCCGGTCAACGCAGGGTCCATCGACATGCTGCACCAGCTGGGCGCGCGTTCGCCGGGCCATGCGGTGTGGCTGCGCATCAACCCAGGCTTTGGCCACGGCCACAGCAACAAGACCAACACCGGCGGCGAGCACAGCAAGCACGGCATCTGGCACACCGACCTGCCTGCGGCGCTGGCCGCCATCGCGCAGCACGGCCTGAAGCTGGTGGGCCTGCACATGCACATCGGCTCGGGCGTCGATTACAGCCACCTGCAGGAAGTGTGTGGCGCCATGGTCAACCTGGTGCGCACGGCGCATGCGGCGGGGCACGACCTGCACGCCATCTCGGCCGGTGGTGGCCTGTCCATCCCCTACCGCAGCGGCGACCCGGTGGTGGACACACAGCACTACCACGGCCTGTGGGATGCCGCGCGCCAGCAGGCCGAGGCCATCGTGGGCCACCCACTGGGCCTGGAGATCGAGCCCGGCCGTTTCCTGGTGGCCGAATCCGGCGTGCTGCTGGGCCAGGTGCGCGCCACCAAGAACGCGGGCAGCAACCACTTCGTGCTGGTCGATACCGGCTTCAACGAACTCATGCGCCCGTCCATGTACGGCAGCTACCACGCGATGAGCGTGTTGCACCGCGATGGCTCCACGGCGGCCGAGCAGCCCACGGTGGTGGCAGGCCCGCTGTGCGAATCGGGCGACGTGTTCACCCAGGGCGACGGCGGCGTGGTGCTGCCACGCGACCTGCCCGCCGCACAAGTGGGGGATCTGCTGGTGATCCACGATACGGGCGCGTACGGCGCCAGCATGTCCTCCAACTACAACACGCGGCCTTTGATTGCCGAGGTGCTCGTGGATGGCGGCCAGGCCCGCCTGATCCGCCGCCGCCAGACGGTGGACGAGTTGCTGGCGCTCGAAACCGGGCTGTAATACCCGGCTGCGGGCGGCCGGGGCGGCGCTGCCTTGCCATTGGCGAATGCGGCGCCACCGTTGGTCGGGAGCTGCCCCGGGCGCTGGTGCAGGTGGTGCGGGATGCGGCTACGCTGGCTGCTTCCAGCGCTCCAGGCTTGTCGTGTGCCGGGGCGCGAGTCCCCGTCCACGGAGCCTGTCATGCCCGCAGAAGAGCAGACCATCGTCGAGCTGGCCTACCCCGGCGAGTACCTGAGCCGCCTGGGCCAGGCGGAAACCAAGACCTGCAAGATCCGCCTCTCGCGCAAGGGCCAGGGCCTGCTGGCGCGCATGTATGCCAGCCGGGGCTACAACATGCAGGCCACCCTGTCGCACGACTGCGATTTAAGCAGCCTGGTGGTGCAGATCGACGGGCAGGCCCAGGGCACGATCTCGGTCCGCATGGACGATGGCTACCTGGCCGCAGAAGAGCATTACCCCGAATACATTGCTGCGCTGCGCCAGCGGGGTGCGCGCATTTGCGAAATGGGCAAGCTCGCGATGGACCCGGGTGTGCGCTCCAAGCATGTGCTGGGCGCCATCTTTCACATCGCCTGGATCACGGCCTTCCGCGCCCGGCGCGCCACCGACCTGGTCATCGAGGTGAACCCGCGCCATGCCCCGTTCTACCGGCGCATGCTGCGTTTTGACCTGCTGGGGCCGGAGCGCATGTGCGAGCGGGTGGGCGCACCGGCCGTGCTGCTGCACATCAGCGCAGAAAAGGGGCGCAACCTGATCAACCAGTTTGGCGGGCAGCCGCAGCTGTCGAGCGATGAGCGCAGCTTTTACCCGTATTTCTTCCACCCCGACGATGAAGAAGGGCTGCTGCGGCGCTTGTCGGTGGGATGAACCCCCGGCGCGGCCTAGGTCAGAGTTCGCCCTTGGGGCCGCGCCCCATGAGCTGGGCCACGGCCTCGGCAGGGCGCAGGCGGCCGTCGAGCAGGGCCACTGCTGCCTCGGCGATGGGCATGTCCACACCCAGGGTCTGCGCACGCTGCACCACGGTGCGGGCGCTGTAGACGCCTTCGGCCACATGGCCCAGGGATTTCACCGCCTGCGCCAGGGTCTGGCCCTGTGCCAGCAGCATGCCCACGCGCCGGTTGCGCGAGAGGTCGCCGGTGGCGGTCAGCACCAGGTCGCCCAGGCCCGACAGGCCCATGAAGGTGTCGGGCCGCGCGCCCAGCGCCAGCCCGAGGCGGGTCATCTCGGCCAGGCCACGCGTGATGAGTGCGGCGCGGGCGTTCAGCCCCAGCGCCAGCCCGTCGCACAGGCCGGTGGCGATGGCCAGAACGTTTTTCACGGCGCCGCCCACTTCCACGCCCACGATGTCCTCGTTGGCATACACGCGCACGCTGGGGCTGTGGAAGGCGTTGACCAGCGCATCGCGCACCTGCGCATGGGGGCTGGCAGCCACCAGCGCGGTGGGCTGGCCCAGCGCCACCTCTTGCGCAAAGCTCGGGCCGCTGAACACGCCTGCTATTAAATTGGGAGCTATCAGCGCTTGCACCTCATGCGCCAGCAGCCCAAAAGAGGCTGAATCGGCCCCCGCAGGCACGGCTTCAAAACCCTTGCACAGCCAGGCCACGGGCGCGGTGCAGCCCGCCAGCGCCTGCAGCATGCCGCGCAGCGCCGCCATGGGCGTGGCCACAATGACCAGATCGGCGGCGGGCAGTAGCGTGCCCAGATCACCATCGGCCACGGAAAGAGAAGGGGGAAAGGCGATGCCCGGCAGGTAGCGGGTGTTCTGCGCTTCTGTGCGCATGCTCTGCGCCTGGGCTGCATCGCGGGCCCAGAGGGTGACCGCATGCCCGGCGGGGTGCTGGGCCGCGCTCATGGCGACGGCCGTGCCCCAGGCTCCAGCGCCGAGTACTATGATTTTCATAGCTGCTTGCGCTTATGTATCAGGCGGTAGAGGCCAAAAATGGCATTAATTTCAAGGACCCACTGCGCTGTGCTTTGTCGGCCGTCCGTGGAACCGGCGCGGCCCAGGCGCGGTAGCCGCGGAACTGGCTTTGCCAGGCCGCTGGCTGCGTCCCCCTCCCGTAGCGCGCAGCGCGCAGAGAGAGGGGGAAGGCGCGAAGCGACTCAGGGGGTGTTTACATCACTGCGTGATGATGGGCGAAGCTTGGCCAGCGGCCTGCGCTTGCTGTTGCTCGTACATGGCCTGGAAGTTGATTTCGGCCAGGTGCACGGGCGGGAAACCAGCGCGGTTGATCACGTCGGCCACGTTGCCACGCAGGTAGGGGTACACGATCTGGGGGCAGGCGATGCCCATGATGGGGCCCATCTGGTCTTCGGGCACATTGCGGATCTCGAAGATGCCGGCTTGCTTGGCTTCGACCAGGAACACGGTCTTGTCCTTGATCTTGGTCTGCACCGTGGCCGTCACGGACACTTCAAAGATGCCTTCGGCCACGGGGGTGGCTTCCACGCCGAGCTGGATGTCCACGCTGGGCTGCTCTTGCTCGATCAGGATGGCGGGGGAGTTGGGTTGCTCCAGCGACATGTCCTTGAGGTAGACGCGCTGAATCTGGAACACGGGGTTTTCTTGGTCGGCCATGGTTGACAAGTCTCTCTGCGAGGGGGTTTTGGCAAAACAAAACCCGCCGGGGAGCAGCTCCCGCAGCGGGCACATGGGGCTGCATTATGCAGCGCCCAGGGGTGGGGTCAGGCGGCGCCCAGCAGGGGCATCAGCTCGCCACGGCTGTCCAGCGCCACCAGGTCGTCGTGGCCACCCACGTGGGTGTCGCCGATGTAGATCTGCGGCACCGTGCGGCGGCCGGTGATCTCCATCATGTGGCTGCGCGCGGCGGGGTCGGTGTCGATGCGGATCTCCTCGATCTGCTCCACGCCCTTGGACTTGAGGATCTGCTTGGCCCGGATGCAGTAGGGGCAGACAGCGGTGGTGTACATCTTCACGGGTTGCATGGCGAACCTTCCTCTTTCTTCCTATGGGGCTGAAAAACCAGCGGCAAGCGTAGCGCTGACCGAATAACTGGGGGTGGATCAGGCTTTTTCCACAGGCAGGCTGGCTTCGCGCCAGGCTTTCAGGCCGCCGGCCATGGCCTGGGCGTTGTCGTAGCCCAGCTTCTTGGCAATGGCCACCGCGCGGTTGGCGCGGGCGCCGCTGGCGCAGACCAGCACCACCGGCAGGGCCTTGTTCTTGACCACGGTGGGCAGGCGCTCTTCCAGCTGGCCCAGAGGCACGTTCTTGGCGCCGCCCACATGGCCAGCGGCGAATTCCTCGGTCTCGCAGACGTCGATGACCACGGCTTTTTCGCGGTTGATGAGCTGCACGGCGCGTGCGGGCGTCAGCGAGCCGCCACTGGCGTTCTTGAGGACCGGCCACAGCAGCATGCTGCCCGAAGCCAGTGCAACAAAGATCAGATACCAGTTGTCGATAATGAATTTCACGAAGTTTCCTTGGGTTGGCGAACGGCGTAATTCTAGAATGCTGGGTTTTGGCCCGCTTTCTTTTGACCCGCCTTTCCTGGGGAAACCATGTACAAGCTCGTTTTGATCCGCCACGGCGAATCCACCTGGAACCTTGAAAACCGCTTCACCGGCTGGACCGATGTGGATCTGACGCCCACCGGCGTTTCCCAGGCCATGTCGGCGGGCAAGCTGCTCAAGGCCGAGGGCTACGAGTTCGACCTGGCCTTCACCAGCGTGCTCAAGCGCGCCATCCACACCCTGTGGTACGCGCTGGACGAGATGGACAGCACCTGGCTGCCCGTGGTGAAGGACTGGCGCCTGAACGAGCGCCACTACGGCGCACTGCAGGGCCTGAACAAGGCCGACATGGCCAAGCAGTACGGCGACGAGCAGGTGCTGGTGTGGCGCCGCAGCTATGACACCCCCCCTCCAGCGCTGGAAGCCACCGACCCCCGAACCGAGCGCGGCGACCGCCGTTACGCCAATGTGGCGGCCGAAAACGTGCCCCTGACCGAATGCCTGAAAGACACCGTGGCCCGCGTGCTGCCGTTCTGGAACGAGGCCATGGCACCCGCCATCCGTTCGGGTAAACGCGTTGTGGTGGCTGCGCACGGCAACTCCATCCGTGCGCTGGTGAAGTACCTGGACAACATTTCTGAATCCGACATCGTGGGCCTGAACATTCCCAACGGGATTCCACTGGTATACGAACTCGACGCCGACCTCAAGCCCATCCGTCACTACTATCTGGGTGACGCTGAGGCAGCTGCCAAGGCCGCCGCCGCCGTGGCTTCGCAGGGCAAGGCGTAAATCGTTGGTAAAGGCGGGGAAAAACCCCGCTGATCGCCGCCAAAGTGAGCATCCATGCGGAACTGCGGCGGGTTTGGCCCTTCCAAGGTGTATATTGGTTTTGATGCGGTAAAGGTGTTGTATGGGCCAAAAACTCAAGATTGCAGGATGGGTGTCGGTGGGTGTGGTGGCGGGGGCGCTCACCACGGTGTCACTGCAAACCGTGGCGCGCGGTGCCATGACGCCGCTGCCGCTGGAAGAAATCCAGCAGCTGTCCGCCGTGTTTGGCCTGGTCAAGACCGACTACGTGGAGCCGGTGGACGACAAAAAGCTCATCACCGATGCCATCTCGGGCATGGTGTCCAGCCTGGATCCGCACTCCCAGTATTTCGACAAGAAGTCCTTCAAGGAATTCCGCGAAGGCACCTCCGGCCGTTTTGTGGGCGTAGGCATCGAGATCACGCAGGAAGACGGCCTGATCAAGGTGGTTTCCCCCATTGAGGGTTCGCCCGCCTTCCGCGCAGGCCTCAAGACCAACGACCTGATCACCAAGATTGACGACACCGCCGTGAAGGGTCTGGCCCTCAACGACGCCGTCAAGCGCATGCGCGGCGAGCCCAACACCAAGGTCACGCTCACCATTTTCCGCAAGGACGAAGGCCGCACCTTCCCAGTCACCATCACGCGCGAAGAGATCAAGACCCAGTCCGTCAAGGGCAAGGTGATGGAACCAGGCTACGCCTGGATCCGTCTGTCGCAGTTCCAGGAACGCACGGTGGATGACTTCGTGCGCAAGGTGGAAGAGGTCTACAAGCAGGAGCCCAACCTCAAGGGCCTGGTTCTTGACCTGCGCAACGACCCGGGTGGCCTGCTGGATGCCGCCGTGGCGATCTCGGCAGCCTTCCTGCCCGAGAACGTGACCGTGGTCTCCACCAACGGCCAGCTGGCCGACAGCAAGGCCACCTACAAGGCCTCGCCCGACTACTACCAGCGCCGGGGCGGTGGTGACCCGCTCAAGCGCCTGCCTGCCGCGGTCAAGTCCGTGCCGCTGGTGGTGCTGGTGAACGAAGGCTCCGCCTCGGCCAGCGAGATCGTGGCGGGTGCGTTGCAAGACCACAAGCGCGCCACCATCATGGGCAGTCAGACCTTTGGCAAGGGTTCGGTGCAGACCGTGCGCCCCTTGGGGCCGGACACCGGCATCAAGCTGACCACGGCGCGTTACTACACCCCGAGCGGCAAGTCGATCCAGGCCAAGGGCATCGTGCCCGACGTGATGATTGACGAGTCGGAAGAGGGCAGCCCCTTTGCAGCCCTGCGCATGCGGGAGGCCGATCTCGAAAAGCACCTGGGCAGCGGCCAGGGCGAAGAGAAGAAGGACGAGGCGCGTGAAAAGGCCCGCGAGGACGCTCGCAAGCGCCTGGAAGAGGAAGCCAAGAAGCCTGCCGCCGACCGCAAGATCCCCGAGTTTGGGTCTGACAAGGACTTCCAGCTGGTGCAGGCGCTCAACCAGCTCAAGGGCCGCCCGGTGCTGGTCAGCAAGACCCTGACGGAACGCAAGGAAGAAAAGAAAGAGAATTGAGCCTTTCGCGCTCTGCTCTGCGGGCTGGATTTCGCGAGAAATCCAGCCTTTTTCCTTTCCTATCCGTGTTTCTGCCCTGCCATCTTTGGCGCCCGACTCCCCATGACCGACGACCAGCTCCTGCGCTATTCCCGCCACATCCTGCTTGATGAAATGGGCATCGAGGGGCAGGAGAGGGTGCTGGCGGCGCACGCCCTCATCATCGGCGCGGGCGGGCTGGGGTCTCCGGCGGCGCTCTACCTGGCGTCAGCCGGTGTGGGGCACATCACCCTGGTGGACGATGACGTGGTGGACCTGACCAACCTGCAGCGCCAGATTGCACACACCACAGCGCGGGTGGGGCTCCCCAAGGTGGATTCGGCTGCCGAGGCCATTGCGGCCATCAACCCTGAGGTGCGGGTGACCCGGCTGAAGACCCGGGTGGACGCGGCGGCCCTGGAGCGCCTGGTGCAGGACGCCACGGTGGTGCTCGACTGCTGCGACAACTACACCACGCGCCACGCGGTCAATGCCGCCTGTGTGCGCCACGGCAAGCCCTTGGTGGCGGGCGCGGTGATCCAGTTTGACGGCCAGATCACCGTGGTGGACCCCCGCGATGCACAGTCGCCTTGTTATGCCTGCATCTTTGCGCCCGACGCGGAATTTGAAGAGGTGCGCTGCTCCACCATGGGTGTGTTCGCCCCGCTGGTGGGCGTGGTGGGTGCGATGCAGGCGGCCGAAGCGCTCAAGCTGCTGGCAGGCATCGGGCCCTCGCTGGCAGGCAGGCTGCTGATGCTGGACGGGCGCTCGATGGAGTGGAATACCCTGCGTGTGCAGCGTGCTCCACAGTGCCCGGTGTGTGTGGCGCGGTAGGTAGGACTGCTCCTACAACCCCAGCCTGTGGCCGCTGGCAGAATCCGGACACCCCAACGCTTAAATTCGGGGTGAGAGCAGCGTACCCCTGCGCTGATCGCCAACGTGGACCCGTCTGTGAAGCTGCGCACCTACATTGTTGAAGACAACGCAACCATCCGTGAGAACCTGATCGGGACTCTGGAAGAGTTGGCGTCTGTGGAAGCCGTGGGTGTGGCAGAAACCGAAGACGAAGGGACGCAGTGGCTCTCCACCCACAGCGAGCAGTGGGATCTGGCCATCGTCGATCTGTTTCTGCGCCAAGGCAGCGGGCTGGGGGTGCTGGCCGCCTGCCGAACCCGCCGCCCGGGGCAGAAGATGGTGGTGCTGAGCAACTATGCCACTCCCGATGTGCGCATGCGCTGTGCGCAGCTGGGAGTGGATGCCGTGTTCGACAAGTCCAATGAAATCGATGCGCTGGTGGACTACTGTGTGCTGCACAGCAGCCATCCGCCCGGCGTGGACGCAAGCGGCTCTTTAAGCCCGCCTTCGGGCGCGTGACGCCTGTGCTGCAGGCGCGTGGGCGAAATGCAGCACACCCGCTGGAGCCCGTGCCAATTCACCTCGCCCGATTCAGCCCACCTCGCCTGGACCCGTGGCTGCCCAGGCCCCAGGCGAAGCCTCCCCATGTCAATCAATCAGGCGGTTCTTGAGCGCGTAGTAGGTCAGGTCGCTGTTGGACGACAGACTCATTTTTTCCATCAGGCGCGTGCGGTAGGTGCTCACGGTCTTCACGCTCAGCGACAACGACTTGGCGATATCGCCAGCCGTCTCCCCCTTGGCGAGCTTGAGGAACACCTGGAACTCGCGTTCCGAGAGCTGCTCATGGGGCGGTGCATCGTCCTTGCGGTTAAGTTGCTGCGCAAGCAACTCGGCCACGGTGGGGGTCAGGTAGCGGCGGCCCAGCGCGATGGTGCGGATGGCTTCCACGATCTCTGCAGGCTCGCACTCCTTGTTCAGATAGCCGCTCGCGCCCTGGCGGATCAGGTTGATCGCATAGTGTTCCTCGGGGTAGCCGCTCAGGATCAGGATGCCCATGTCGGGGGCCTTCGCACGCAGCATGGCCAGCGCGTCGAGCCCGCTTTGGCCGGGCATCGACAGGTCCATCAGCAGCACGTCGATTTCCTTGTTGCGCACCAGGTCGATGGCTTCGCGGCCGTTGGCGGCTTCGCCTTCGACCCGCAGATCTACATGCTCCGACAGAAACTGGCGCAGGCCGGAGCGAACAATTGCATGGTCATCCACAATGCCAATCTTGATCATTGATGTTTCTTTCGTGGGGCAGCCGCTGTGCTGCCGGTGCGTGTGGGTGTGCGGCGGTCCGGCATGTGCAGGCACAGACAGAACCATGTCAGGTGATGGTCCATTATCCAGAATAAGCCTATGAATCTCCAGGAAAACACCCAGCGCTGGCTGCCCAAGGTCCGCAAGATGGCGCTGAGCCTGCCCATGGCCTTGCTGGCCGCCATGGTGCTGGTGGGAATCAATGAAACAGGGCACATGCGGTCGCAGGATGCGCTGGAGCAGATGGCGCAGAACATGGCCACCCGGGGCGATGTGAACAAGCTGCTGCAGAGCATGCTGGATGCGGAGACTGGCCAGCGGGGCTACCTGCTGACCGGCAACGAGACCTACCTGGAACCCTACGACAAGGCCGTGGCCACCGTGCAGACCAATCTGGACCGGTTGCGCAGCCAGTTCATGAACTCGCCGGACGACATGCAGGAGTTTGCGTTGCTGTCGCGGCAGATTTCGCGCAAGCTTGCCGAGATGGAGCTGAGCCTGCGCCTGCGCCGCAAGGGCAATGAAGACGCCTGGAAGTTCATCCTGAACACGGACGTGGGCAAGGAGCACATGGAGGCGATCCGCACCCATGCGCAGGAGCTGATCGCGCGCAGCGACCTGCGCCTGTCGCAAGGCCAGCAGCAGATCGAGCAGTCGCTCACGCTGTCGCGCATCGGCATTGCCACCGTCACGGTGATTGGCCTGTTGGCCTTCTACATGTACCTGCGCCAGACGCAGGCCGTGCAGGCCGTGAACTTGCGCGAGCAGGCGCTGCTGGAGCGCGAGCGGGACCGTCTGGAGGGCCTGGTGCGCGAGCGCACTGCCACGTTGTCGGAGCTGGCCAACCACCTGCAGCAGGTGCGCGAAGAAGAGCGCGGGCATCTGGCGCGCGAGCTGCACGACGAACTCGGCGCCTTGCTGACCGCGGCCAAGCTCGACGTGGCCCGCCTCAAGTCCAAGATCAATGCCACGGCGCCGGATGTTGCGGAGCGCCTCAAGCACCTCACCGACACCCTCAACAGCGGCATCGCACTCAAGCGCCGCATCATCGAAGACCTGCGCCCTTCGTCCCTGTCCAACCTGGGGCTCACCGCTGCACTGGAGATCCTGACGCGCGAGTACGCCGAACGTGCGGGCATCGAGGTGGAAACCAGCCTGGAGGCTGTGCAGCTGCCCGATGCCACCCAGCTCACCGTGTACCGCATGGTGCAAGAGGCCCTGACCAACATCGGCAAATACGCCAAAGCCAAGAAGGTGCTGGTGTCGGTGCACGCCCACCCCACCCATGTGGCGGTGCAGGTGCGCGACGACGGGGTGGGTTTCGACCCCGCCACCGTGCGCCCCACCTCGCACGGGCTGGCGGGCATGCGCCACCGGGTCGAAGCGGCAGGGGGGCGGCTGGCGCTCACCTCGCGCCCCGGCAATGGCACCTTGCTGTCGGCAGTGCTGCCGCTGCAGCGCGCGCCTGTGGCGGCGCAGGCCATCGCGGCCCTGGGCGACTGAAGACTCTCCGCCTCTCAGGCTCCATCAATCCGCCACGATCCGTGGGGGCCACATGGGCCCCAGCGCACGCTGCGCCGTCGCGCGCCTGCATTGGCCGGCTGTGGCGTTCTGTCCTACAGCGCCGCCGCAGAGGCACCGACAGTCGCGCGCGCCGGGCACCGGCAGCTGTGGGAGGGCCTGCTGCCTACAGTGGAGTGCAGGCGCTGAGGTTCTCACGCCATCCCAACGCCGGTGTTCCGGCCACCCACAAGGAGATGGAAAAAATGTTGCACTACGCAGTCGTCTTTCTGGTGATCGCCCTGGTCGCCGCGCTCTTTGGCTTTGGCGGTATCGCCGCTGGCGCCGTGGGCATCGCCAAGATCCTGTTCTTCGTGTTTGTGATCATGGCCGTGGTGACCTTTGTCCTGGGCCTGCTCAAGAAGGGGTAGGTCCCCGCACCCATCCCTGCCGGCCGCAGCGGCGGCCATCACCCGCATCACCCGCATCACCCCAATACATGCTTCCAAGGAGTCTTTGATGAGCCTTTCTAACGCAACCCACAACCTGACCGACAACGCCCGCAACCTGGCCGACAACGTGTTGCAAAGCGCGCAGGATGCCGTGCTGGCCACCCGTGCCGCAGCAGACCAATCGCTGGACCAGGCCGAAGACACGGTGCGCGCCCTGCGCCGTCGGGCCGACCCCGCCATCGACGACCTGGCCGCCCGCGCCCAGGACTTGGCGGCCCGCAGCATTGACTATTGCGCCGACACCAGCGCCCGTGCGCGCCGCCAGATCCAGCATGCCGCCGATGCCACCGGGCGCTATGTGGCAGCACAGCCTGGCAAGTCGCTGGTGATTGCCGCTGCATCGGGCGCCGCCGTGGCCACCCTGGCGCTGTGGTTGTCCCGCCGCCGCCGCACCCACTGAGCACGGCGCCATCGGGCGAAGGCCCGGATTTTCTCCACAGTCCACCGGTGACGGAGGGTGCCACAGACCGGTAGACTGCACATGTTCCTGCACCCGCGTTCCCAACCATTCTTGTACAAGGAAAACACCATGAAATACGCACGTGCCCTCGCTTTCGCCGCTGTTGCCGGCATCACCATCGTCACGGCCACGGGCTGCTCGGTGGCCCGCGAACAACAGACCGTGGGCTCCTATGTGGACGACGCGGGCATCACCACCGCGATCAAGGCCAAGATGGTCGAGGACAAGAACGTATCGGCCAGCTCGATCAGCGTGGAGACACTCAACGGCACGGTGCAGCTGTCGGGCTTTGCCAAGTCGCAGGCCGAGAAGAACCAGGCCGAAAGCATCGCTCGCAACACCAAACATGTGCGCGAAGTGCGTAACAGCATTGTTGTGCGGCCGTAAGCGAGGACACCCCCTGAGGCGCAGCGCGCCTTCACCCCTCTCTCATATTGCTTCGCAATCTGGGAGGGGGACGCCCCCAGCGCGGCGGGGCGGCCCTTGCGCGGGGGCACTGGCATTAGCCACCCTCATTGCAAAGGGCAAGACGAATCAGCGGGCCCGGCTTTGCCATTGCGGCATGGCCTGGAGTTCCATTGGCATGGAAGACCCTCTATTGAGCCCACTGTCGCATGGCGTCTGGGGTTAAGCTCAATCCATATGCGGGTATTCAATTGCGACCACTGTGGTCATCTGGTGTTTTTTGACAGCGTGCAGTGCCTGCACTGCGGCAATGCGCTGGCGTTCTTGCCCGATGCCCTGGTCATGGCGGCCCTGGCGCCTGCGCCGCAGCAGGGCCCCGGGCTGTGGCAGCGGGTGGGGCCAGGCGGGGGCGGCGCGCTTTACCGCATGTGCCAGAACCACACCGAGCACCAAGCCTGCAACTTTGCGGTGCCCGCTGGCGATGCGCAGGCGCTGTGCCCCTCGTGCCGCCAGACCCGGTCGATGCCCGATGTGTCGGAGCCGGCCCACATGGGCCGCTGGATGCAGATCGAGAGCGCCAAGCGGCGGCTGTTCTACAGCCTGGCGCGCCTGGGCCTGGAGCCCGCGCCCGGGCGCAGCGGCCCCGTGTTCGACCTGCTGGCCGAGGAGCCAGGAGGCCCGCCGGTGCTCACGGGCCACCACAACGGCACCATCACGCTCAACGTGGCTGAGGCGGATGATGACGAGCGCGCGCGCCGCCGCATTGCGCTGGGCGAGCCCTACCGCACGCTCATCGGCCACCTGCGCCACGAGTCCGGCCATTTCTACTGGGACCAGCTGGTGCGGGACGGCGGGTGGCTGGACGGCTTTCGCCAGCGGTTTGGCGATGAGCGCCAGGACTATGCCGCCGCGCTGGAGGCCCACTACGCCAAAGGCAACGATGGCGGCGACTGGGCCACTAACCACGTCAGCGCCTATGCCGCCGCCCACCCCTGGGAGGATTGGGCCGAGACCTGGGCCCACTACCTGCACATGATCGATCTGCTGGAGACATCGGCCAGCTACGCCACCGAGGTCACCGTGCCCGGCATCTACGGCGCGCAGCACAGCCGGGCCGTCGATCCCTTTGGCTCCCCGGCGCCCGACTTCGACACCATGCTGCGCCACCTCGTGCCCCTCACGCTGCTGCTCAACAGCCTCACGCGCAGCCTCGGGCAACTGGATGCCTACCCTTTTGCCCTGGCCGAGCAGGCGCTCGCCAAGCTCCGTTTTGTGCACGACGTGGTGCGCGCCGCAGGCCAGCAGCCGGTGGCTCCCGCAGCAACGGCGGCCACACTGCCGCAGGCCCCTGCACCTGTGGCGCCATCTGTTATCAAAAAGATAGCAAAAAAGTGAATAGGGGCAGGCGGTAGCGCCTATTTTTTCTCAGTATGGGTGGTTGGGGCCTGGAATTTGCTTGGTGCGAGCAGCGACACAGAACCCAGGAAGGACATCCCCATGTTGAGCCGCACTGCCGACCACCTGTTCTGGATGGCGCGCTACACCGAGAGGGCAGAAAAGTCCTGCGCAGCAGGGCTTTCGACACAACACCGCCAGCGTGCGCAGCACGCCCGGGGTTCTCTGCCCCCGTTGAACAAGGAGGCTGTATGTTGAGCCGCACTGCCGACCACCTGTTCTGGATGGCGCGCTATACCGAGAGGGCAGAGAACACCGCCCGCATGCTGGATGTGAACTACCAGAGCGCGCTGTTGCCCCAATCCGCTGACGTGGCCCTGCAAGGCTGGCAGGGCCTGTTGTCCATCAGCGAACTGCTGCCCGCCTACACCGCCCAACACGGCGATGTGAACCCCGCCAAGGTGCTCGACTTCATGGTCAAGGACCCGGCCAATCCCTCGTCCATCGTGGCCTGCCTGCAGGCCGCGCGCGAGAACGCGCGGGCCGTGCGCGGCGCGCTCAACACCGAGGCCTGGGAGATCCAGAACCAGACCTGGCTGGAGGCGAACCGGCTGATCGCCAGTGGCGCGCTGGAGAGCGACCCGGCGCATTTTTTTGAATGGGTGAAGTTCCGCTCGCACCTGTCGCGGGGTGCCACGGTGGGCACGATGCTGCAGGACGAGGCCCTGCACTTCATGCGCCTGGGCACGTTTCTGGAGCGGGCCGACAACACGGCGCGCCTCCTGGATGTGAAGTTCCACGCGGCGCAGAGCGACTTCATGGGGGCGGCCACCGCGCAGGACCAGGACCATGACTTCTACCACTGGAGCGCCGTCCTGCTGAGCGTCTCGGGCTTCGAGACCTACCGCAAGGTCTACCGCGACGTGATCACGCCCGAGCGCGTGGCCGAGCTGCTGATTCTGCGGGCCGACATGCCCCGATCACTGCACGCCTGCATGAAGGAGGTGCTTGGCAATCTCGACATGCTGGGCAGCAGCCAGTCGGGCGAGACGCAGCGGCATGCGGGGCGGTTGCTGGCGCACCTCAAGTTTGCGCGCATCGACGAAATCTTCACCAACGGCCTGCATGCCTACCTCACGCAGTTCCTGGAGCGGGTGAACGACCTGGGCGCGCGGATCAGCCGGGATTTCCTGGTGCCCGCGGCAGTGTGAGGGGTGCGTCTGGTGTAGTCAGTGCAGCGGCCGCAGCAGTAGCGGTCGTGGCTTCGGGCACCGGCTCCACCGTCACCCCCACCTGCAGCACATGGTGGTCGCCGCCATGGATCACGCCGCGCAGCGGCGACACATCGGCATAGTCGCGCCCGATGGCCAGCGTCACATAGTCCTCGCCCGCAGCGCGGTCGTTGGTCGGGTCCAGGTCCCACCACGCCGCGCTGTCCGGCGCATTCCCGTCCTGCCCGGCCGGTGGCGACCACACCGACACCCAGGCGTGCGAGGCATCGGCGCCGACCAGCCGGGGCTGGCCCGGTGGGGGCGCGGTCAGCAGGTAGCCGCTCACATACCGGGCTGCCAGTCCCAGGCTGCGCAGGCAGCCGATCATCACATGGGCAAAGTCCTGGCACACGCCCCGGCGCAGCCGCAGCGATTCGAGTGCGGGCGTACCCGCGTCGGTGGCGTGGGCGGTGTAGGCAAAGTCCGCGTGGATGCGCGCCATCAGGTCGCGTGCTGCCTCCATCAGCGGGCGCCCCGGCGCAAAACTCGCCTGGGCATAGGCCACAAAGTCGGCGTGCCGGGGGATGTAGGGCGAGGCAAAGCTGAATTCGGTGGCGGGGTGGTAGGGCATGCCCCGCCGGTAGGTCAGCCGCTCGCGCACTGCCTCCCAGGGCTCGCCGGGTGGGGCGGGCGGCGGCGGGGTGGTCTCCAGCAAGGTCTCGGCACGCACAAGCAGCCGCTCGTGGGTAAATGGCAGGCTGAAAAACGCGCGGGTGTTGCCAAACACGTCCTGCGTGGCTTCGCACTGGGCAGGGGCGGGGTCGATCTGCAGCGCGTGGGTGAGCACGCGCTGCACCACACCGGTGCGTGGCCGCAAATGGGCCATGTGCTGGGCGTTCTGCACTGCGGGCGTGTACTGGTACACCGTTTCGTGGATGACGCGCAGTTTCATAGGAATCCAGGCTTGGAGACTGAAGGCAGTGTGTGAAACCGGCACGCCCGAGGCCAGGGCAGCCGAGCAAGGGCCGCCCCGCAGCGAGGGCTGCGT